>URLF01000013.1 GCA_900548705.1 uncultured Porphyromonadaceae bacterium
TAGAGGGCCAGCAGGAGGAAGCCTCCGATGAAGCCCCAGTCCTCGACGATGATGGCATAGATATAGTCGGAGAATGCCAGCGGCAGACGGGCGGTCTCGCGGGAGTTGCCGGGCAGCACACCGTGCCAGGAGCCGTTGGCCTGGGCCATGAAGGAATACATCTCCTGACGGTTGAGGGCGGTGATGGGCTGGGCGTATTTGGGTACTGTGTCACCCACACCGAGCCAGCGTTTCACGCGTCCCATCTGGGTAGTCTGGCGGTCGATGGTGGCCTTTTCTCCTTTGAAATTCTTACCGGTCTCTGTGATATATGCAATCTCCTCCTCCGACATCTTGTCATGGGAAGACTTGTATAAAGCCCCGGCGGCTCCGATGGCTCCGTAGCAGACGAGGACAAGCAGGAATTTCTTAAGCTGGATTCCTCCGATAAGCATCATCGCCATCGAGATGCCCATGAGAAGCAGGGTGTTGGTGAGTCCCTGGGAAAACAGCAGTCCGCTGGCCAGCAACACGAACGCGGCGCAGTAGACCACTCCGCGAGTGGTCACCCCTCTCTTTTCCTGATTGAAGGCGACGACATAGGCTATCACCAGCACCACGGCGAGTTTCAACAGCTCGGCGGACTGGAGCGCGATGCCGAACAAGGACATGGAGCGTCGCGCACCGTTGATAATCTGCCCTTTGAAAAGGACGTAGACGGCAATCACCAGGGCGAAGCCCACGAACACCGGGGTTATCGGTATGAGCCATTTGAATTTCATACGCGACAATCCCAGGGTCACGCCGAAGCCGAGCAGAAGCATCATGCTGTGACGAATCAGCGGGCCGAACACATTGGATGCCTGCACCTCCCTGGAGGAGGCGCTGTAAAGCTCGACAACCGAAATCGCGAGCAGGGCTATGTAAATCGCCCAGATGTATTTGTCGGCCTTGCGGGGCTGTTCCTCAGCCGACAGAGGGGCGGAAGGTTTGGCTGGTTTTTCCATCGGAGGAGAAATTTATCGGGTATGTCATTTGTTTGCTGCCAGACGGCTGACAGCCTCTTTGAACTGGCGGCCTCGGTCTTCATAGCTCTTGAAGAGGTCGAACGACGCGCAGCAGGGGGAGAGCAGTACGGTGTCACCATCAGTGGCAAGCCTGTGGCATGTGGCAACTGCCTCGTCGAGGGTACCGGTGGAGATCACCGTGTCGATATGGCCGTTGAAGAAGTCAAGGATTTTCTCGTTGTGAAGCCCCATTGCTACAATCGCCTTCACCTTCTTCTCGACCAGCGGCAGAATCTCGGAGTAATCGTTCCCTTTGTCCTTTCCGCCGAGGATGAGGACGGTGGATTTGGAGTCGGGCATGGATTCGAGCGCGTACCAGCATGAATTGACGTTGGTGGCCTTGGAGTCGTTGATCCAGCGCACACCGTCAATCGTTCCGGCAGGTTCGAGACGGTGCTCAACCCCCTCGAAGTTGGAGAGGGCGTCGCGCAGGGAGTCCTTGCGGATGTCGAGCAGGCATGCGCTCAATCCGGCGGCCATCGAGTTGAAGAGGTTGTGGAGCCCGTGGAGCGAAAGGTCTGCGCGAGGAATCTCGAAATCCTCCTCGGGGGTATTGAACACAACCTTTCCATCCTTGTCTACCCATGCGGCTGAGTCCTCGTGGCGGTGTTCGGCGAAGGGATACATCCGTGCCTCGGTCTCGAACTGCTTGAGTTGGGCGGTGATGACGGGGTCATCCTCCCAGAAGATGAAGGCATCGGCCGGGGTCTGGTTCTGGAGGATGCGGAATTTGGCGTTGATGTAGTTCTGCATCTCGAAGCCGTAGCGGTCGAGATGGTCAGGGGTGATATTGAGCAGCACCGCGATATTGGCGCGGAACCGATACATGTTCTCAAGCTGGAATGATGACAACTCTACAACATAGACATCGTGGTCATTCTCAGCCACCTGCCAGGCGAGTGATTTCCCGACATTTCCGGCGAGTCCCACATTCAGTCCGGCTTCGCGGAGGATGTGGTAGATGAGCATCGTGGTAGTGGTCTTGCCGTTCGAACCGGTGATGCAGACCATCTTGGCCGAGGTATGGCGCCCGGCAAGCTCTATTTCAGAGATGACGGGGGTATGTTGTGCAGCGAGTTTCTGGATGAGCGGAGCTGTGGGGGGGATGCCCGGAGATTTCACCACCTCGTCAGCGTTGAGAATCAGGGCCTCGGTGTGGCCTCCCTCCTCATAGGGGATGCCGCGCGAGGTGAGTTCCTCGGCGTAACGGGGAACGATGGTGCCCATGTCGGAGAGAAAGACATCCATTCCGAGTTTCTTGCCGAGGATGGCGGCTCCCACGCCGCTCTCTCCGCCGCCAAGCACAACCAGACGGTGGCCTCCGGCCTCGAGGTCGGGGCTTCCGGGATTCATGTTTTCGTTAGAGATGTATTCCATAATTGCGGTCAGCGGATTTTAAGTGTTACGAATGTGATTACAGCCAGGAAGATGCCGACAATCCAGAAACGGGTCACGATTTTGGATTCGGGGACGGCCTGGAGGGGCTTCTGCAATAGAGCCTCGATGCCCGAGTTCCCGGCTTTCTGGAAGTGGTGGTGGAGCGGTGTCATCTTGAAGATGCGCCGTCCCGTCCCATACTTGCGCTTTGTGTATTTGAAATATCCCACCTGAAGCATCACTGAGAGGTCTTCGACATAGAATATCGCGCAGAGGAGGGGTAGGAGCAGCTCCTTGTGGATAAGAATCGCAAGAACGGCGATGATACCTCCGAGGGTCAGGGAGCCGGTGTCACCCATGAACACCTGTGCCGGGAAGGCATTGTACCAGAGGAAGCCGATGAGCGCCCCGATGAAGGCCGCGCAGAAGACTGACAACTCCTCGCTCCCCGGGATGTACATGATGTTGAGGTAGGAGGAGTAGATGACCGAACCGCCGAGGTAGGCCATCACGGCGAGCGCGACGGCTATGATGGCGGAGCATCCCGCAGCGAGACCGTCAAGGCCGTCGGTGAGGTTTGCCCCGTTGGAGGTGGCGGTGACGATGAAGATGGCGACGAGGATGAACAGCACCCACCCCCCTGTCTGGGCGTGGTTGCCGAGCCATTCGGTGAAGTAGGTGTAATCGAAGTTGTTCTCCTTCACGAAAGGAATGGTGGTCTGGGTGGCCTTGATGTTCTCAGACTCGTAAATCACCTCTTCCACCTCCTGGGAGGTCTCGTTGATGATTTCGTGGTTCTGGCGTATCACCATGTCGGGGGAGGCCATCATTGTCAGGCCGACAATCAGGCCGAGACCCACCTGGCCGATGATTTTGAACTTGCCGCTCATTCCGTCCTTGTTGTGACGGGTCATCTTGAGGTAGTCGTCGGCGAAACCGAGTGCGCCGAGCCAGAGGGTCGAGATTATCATCAGCAGCATGTAGACGTTGCCGATTTTCCCGACAAGCAGGCAGGGGACAATCGTGGCCACGATGATGATGATGCCCCCCATCGTCGGGGTGCCGGTCTTCTTCATCTGCCCTTCGAGTCCGAGGTTACGGACGATTTCACCGACCTGCATCTTCTGCAGGCGGTCGATGATTCTGCGGCCGAACACCATCGCTATGAACAGCGACAGGATGAGGGCCGCGCCGGAGCGGAATGTTATGTAGTCCATCAGGCGCGCACCGGGAAATCCGGTGTCTTCAAGCCATTGGAAGAGGTAATACAGCATAGTTGATTACAAGCTAACGCGATACATAAGGGAATTACGGATGCCGACTGGCTTTTGGGGATTATTCGGCGCAGGCGGCGAACACCTCGCGGACAACCTCGGCGTCGTCGAAATGGTGTTTGATGCCACGGATTTCCTGATAATCCTCATGTCCCTTACCGGCGATGAGGATGACATCACCCTTTCCGGCGATTTCGGAAGCCTTCACGATTGCCTCGCGGCGGTCGATGACGCTGGAGGAGTTGGCGCGAAGCTTCTCGGTGTCGAGACCGGCCTCCATGTCGTGGAGGATGTCGGCGGGGTTCTCGAAACGGGGATTGTCGGAGGTCAGTATGAGCATGTCGGATAGACGGGCGGCTTCGCGTGCCATGATGGGGCGTTTACCCTTGTCGCGGTTGCCACCTGCTCCGACCACTGTGATGATGCGGCCATTGGTGCCTACCACCTCGCGGATGGCGGTCAGCACATTGACCACCGCGTCGGGGGTGTGGGCGTAATCGACGATGGCGGTGCAGCCCTTGGGGGAATGGAACGCCTGGAAACGTCCGGCCACAGGGATGAGCTGGCTCATCGCCACAAGCACCTTGTCTACCGGCCATCCGAGTGACACGGATGCTCCGAAGACAGCTGTGAGGTTGTAGGCGTTGAAACGTCCGGTGAAACGCACCTCCACCTCTGTGCCGTTGAGACTCAGGAGTGTGCCGTCAAGACGGGTCTCGATGATTTTGCCACGGAAGTCGGCCATCGAGCGGAGGGAGTAGGAGAGTTTCTTTGCCTTGGTGTTCTGGAGCATCACCTCCCCGACCTTGTCGTCGATGTTGGTGAGGGCGAACGCCTCGACGGGAAGTCCGTCAAAGAAGCTCTTCTTGGCGTTGAGGTAGTTCTGGACGGTCTTGTGGTAGTCGAGATGGTCGCGGGTGAGGTTGGTGAATACCCCTCCGGCGAATGTCAGGCCGGCGATACGGTGCTGGTCGGCGGCGTGGGAGCTTACCTCCATTGCGGCGTATTCACATCCTGCCTCCACCATGCGGGCGAGGAGGGAGTTGATAGTGATGGGGTCAGGTGTGGTCTGTGAGGCGTGGACGGCCTCGGTGTCGACATAGTTGACGACGGTCGAGAGTAGTCCGGCCTTGTGACCCATAAGACGGGCCATCTCATATATGAGGGTGGCGGTGGTTGTCTTGCCGTTTGTTCCGGTCACGCCGACGAGGCGCAGCTTGGAGGAGGGATTGCCATACCAGTTCGAGGCGAGGATTCCCAGGGCGATTGCCGAGTTGGGGACGACAATCAGGGTAGCGTCTTCGGGGTATGTGGCAGGGATTTCCTCCACGACCAGTGCGGCCGGCTTTTTGTCGGCGAGGGTGGGGATGAAAGAGTGGCCGTCGACGGTGACACCGCGTACGGCAACAAACATAGCTCCCTCACCGGCTTTCCTGGAGTCGGAGGTCAGGGAGGTTACATTCTTGTCAAGCTGGCCCTGGATGGAAATGATGTCAAGGCCGTCGATGAGTTGTTCGAGCTTCACTTTATTTCGGATCTATTTTTGTTTTCGTTGTCAGGCCCCCGATGAGTCCGGCAGAGCGGACCTGAAGGGGAGAAGTAGAGAGAGACCCGGAGAGAAGAGTCGGCAGTGACAGAGAGTGAGAGTTACCGGAAAGAGAGGATGAGAAAATGGAGGTGTCACGGGGCGAGTGTCAGTATCACCCTTGTGCCCTGGGCGGCCATGGAGCCTTCGGCGGGATTCTGGGCGCGGACGTAGCCGGAGCCGTTGACAGCCACATTGAATCCTGCGTTTTCAAGGGCCACCACCGCTTCGCGGGCTCCCAGCCCCTTTACCGACGGGATGGTGCCTTTGGGCATCTTGCGTGGGGCGGCGGGATGAACCTCCTGGCTTATCCCTGCGGCTTTGCGGATAGCTTTATGGCGTTCGGGATTATTGGAGCCATAGAGCATTGCGCGTGGATTCCCCCCTCCACCTTCGGCATAGTCGGAAGCGTTGTCGAGCATTCCGCGCGAATACATCTTCAGGGCGATGTTGCGCATCACCTGGCCGGATGTCGAGGCTGCCCCGAACATGTTGCGCTTGGGGTAGAAGGTCAGCACCATGCAGGAGTATTTGGGATTGTCGGCTGGGAAGAACCCGCAGAAAGCCAGACGCTTGCGGGCGGTGTTGTACTGGCGGGTCTTCGGATCCACAGAGTAGCATGTGCCTGTCTTTCCGGCCAACGCCACCTTGTCGCTCTTGAGGGAGCGGCCTGTGCCGTGGGCACCCCATACAACCTGCTTGAGCATGTATTGCATCTTGCGGGCGTTCTCCTCGGAGCATATGCGGTCGCGTATGTAGCTCACAGGAATCACCGAGTCGAAATCCTCGGTCACCAGCGAGCTTACCAGGCGGGGACGGACATACTTGCCGTTGTTGGCGATGGCATTATAGATGGAGAGGGTGTAAATCGGGGGAATCTGGGACGCGTAGCCGTAGCACATACGGGAGAGGTCGACGCGTCCCGGTTCGGGGTTGAAGTAGGGGACGCGCTCACCGGCGATACCGGTGTTCATCGGTTCGAGGAATCCGATGGAGCGCAGCCTCTCGACGAATCCCTTGGGATTCTTGTCATAGCCACGGGTGATGATGCGGGCCATACCGATGTTGGATGACTGCTCGATGACCTCGCGCACTCTCAGCGAACCGTTGTAGTGGGAGTCGGTGATGGGGCGTCCGCCGGCATATGCCCAGCTTGCACCGATGGGTATCACCTCTTCGAGGTTGTCCACGAGACCATCCTCAAGGGCTATCATCATCGAAATCGGTTTCACTACCGAGCCGGGCTCGAATCCGACCACGGCGTAGTTGAGGGCCTCGATGTAGTCGGTGCCGTCGGCGTTGCGCTCAAGGTTGGAAATCGCCTTAATGTCGCCTGTGGAGACCTCCATCAGGATGGCGCAGCCCCAGTCGGCGGAACAGGAGTCGAGGACGCGGTTAAGCTCGTTCTCCACGATGTCCTGGAGATTGATGTCGATGGTGGTGCGGATGGAGTAGCCGGGTGTGGGAGGGATGTCTGTCCAATTTACGATGTTCTTGGTCAGGGGAATCTTCTTGGCGATGCCTGGCACACCGTAAAGAAGGGAGTCGAGGGCTTTCTCCAGGCCGGAAATGCCATGGATTTCCTTGCACTCGCGGGTCTGGCCGACACCTCCGATTGAGCGTCGCGCCATGTCGCCGTATGGATTCTTGCGTTTCAGCACCGACTCCACAGTCATTCCGTTGCGGTTGGGGTTGGGGATGCAGAAGAATGGGAAGGTCTTCAGCTTCTGGAGGTCGGCGTAAGAGATGTTGTTGATGATGGGGAATGAACGGGGACGTTTGGACGCGTCTGTGTTGAGCGGTTTCTGCAGGTAAGTGAACCACTCGTCACGGTTGCGGCGGGGGAAATGGAGCGCCAGGGAGTCGGCGATGGAGTCGAGGGCCACCTGGTAGCGGCTCTCCATGAAACGTTCGGCCCGGAAATCTATGCGGACTGTGTAGTAGCGCAGGTTGGTGGCGAGAATCGAACCGTCGTCCGACAGAATCTCCCCGCGTTCGGGGAGGATGGTGTCTACGCGCTGCATCTCGCGCATCGCCTTGGCATTCCAGTCGTCGGCGTGGATGACTGTGGTCGAGAACAGCTTGTAGGATATCGACCCTGCGAACAAGAGGATAAGCAGGGTGATGAGTCCGTAGCGGAACAGTATGTGGTTTTGGTTGTTCTTCGCGGCCATAAGCAATGGATGGAGTTTGAGAGGTGATGAAATCAGTCAGAGACGGAAAGCCTGAAAGGGGGACGTTCCTGGACGGTCAGCCCCAGCCGGAGGGAGTCGACTTTCTGTTGCATCTTCGACTCGCGGATGCGGCTCATATATGACGACTTCTCGCGGATGCGCTCGGTCTTGGCAACCTCCAGTTCACGTTCCAGACGCTGGATGGTCTCCATCTGGGTCTGGCAGGTGTAACGGTTTGTGATGTATATCATCAGCATCGCCACAACTCCGAGTACCGGGAGCCAATGTCTCCGGAAGAAATCCATGGAGAGAATCCGGCCATGAAGCGCACGGAGCATCAGGGAATCGACGCGGTAGCCGGGGCGGTCGGTTTCCTGTGAATCTTGTGGCATTTGTGCGCGGAATGTGGGCATATTCGTTGTGGTGTAATTGAGTCGGTTGTTTTTTCAATCAGCAGAGGGGGGCGGAGTCATTCGTCGAGCTTGACAGCGACCCTGAGTTTGGCCGAGCGTGACCTGGGGTTGCGCTCCATCTCCTCTTCCTCGGGGACAATCGGTTTCGAGGTGAGACATTTCAGGGGGCATATGGCCTTCCCGAAGAAATCCTTCTCCATCTTCCCTTCGAGGTTGCCGGTCTTCATGAAGTTCTTGACCAGGCGGTCTTCGAGGGAATGGTAGGTGATGACGGCCAGACGACCTCCGGGCTTGAGCACGGCGAGAGCCTGGGTGAGCAGTTCGCGCAGAGCCTCAATCTCGTCGTTGACGACGATTCTCAAGGCCTGAAAAACCTGGGCAAGCTCTTTCTTCTCCTGCCGGGGGCTGATGAACGGTTTGATTACGTCGAGCAGCCTCTCGACCGTATCGACCGGGGCCTCGCGACGGGCTGAGACTATCGCTTTGGCGATTTTCCTTGCCTGGCGCAGTTCGCCGTAGAGGTGGAAGATGTCGGCCAGGTCCTCTTCGGATGCCTCCTGCAACAGTGTGGCAGCCGAGCGGGGGGCGTTGCGGTTCATCCTCATGTCGAGAGGGCCTTCCCATCTGAACGAGAATCCCCGCGAAGGGTCATCGAAATGGTGGAACGACACCCCGAGGTCGGCAAGAATGCCGTCTACGGAGTCCGCGCCGTAGAAGCGCAGGAAGTTGCGCAGGAAACGGAAGTTGCCAAGCACGGCGGTGAATGCCGGGTTGCCGGCGAAGTCGGGGTCGGAGGCGGCGCGGTCTATCGCGGCACGGTCCTGGTCGAAGCTCAGCAGCCGGCCTCCTTTCGACCCGTCGAGCCGGGCGAGAATCGCGCGGGAATGACCTCCACCGCCAAGGGTGCAGTCGACATACACCCCTTCGGGGCGCAAATCAAGAGCGTCGAGAGACTGGCCGAGCAGGGCCGGCACATGGTATGGCTGGGATGTGGTCATTGCTGCTTCCATTTCGACCGTAAAATTACAAAAAAAGTTCCTAAGAATTTACAACTGCAAATAGAAAAATGCCTGAGAATCGGGAAAAAGTTATCAACATAACCACGCCTGAGGGTGCGGGTTTTCAGGAACGGGGTAAAATCAATCCGCGGCTGTTTGTGTTTGTAAACAGTCGCGGATTGAAAATGTTTTATGGGTTTTATGATTCCGGGAGGAATGTGTGATGACTAACAATGTTCGTCGATAAATTCTTAATCTTAAAATGCTATCGAAGCGTGAATGTTAAGAGCTTGGGCGGCAAATTTAGGCCTTGCTCCTGAGAAATCGGTCATTCCTCGCCGAGAAGCTGCAGCGCGGCGGTGAAAGGTGACAAACGGTTGGACAGCACGAGCCGTTCGGCGTTAGAGAGGGCAGCCGCGCGGTCTGGGTCGTCGTAGAACCTGCGGCGCAGTTCGGAGTCGATGGTCTCATACATCCAATAGCGGGCCTGTTCGCGCCTTTGCCTTTCAAAGAAGCCGTTGTCGGTTATGAACTTGAAGTAGCGGTCAATCATCTCCCATACCTCGTCAATGCCGATTTCGTAGTAGCCGGAGTAACACAACACCTCCGGTTGCCATCCCGAGGGGGGAGTGGGGAGAAGCTGCAGGGCGGACTTGAACTGAGCCTGGGCAAGACGTGCGCGGTCTATGTTGTCTCCGTCCGCCTTGTTTATGACGATGCCGTCGGCCATCTCCATGATACCCCTCTTGATTCCCTGAAGCTCGTCTCCGGCTCCGGCAATCTGGATAAGCATGAAGAAATCCACCATCGAATGGACTGCTGTCTCGCTCTGGCCAACGCCGACAGTCTCAACGAACACATTATTATATCCGGCGGCTTCACAGAGGATGATGGTCTCGCGAGTCTTGCGGGCAACTCCACCGAGACTTCCCGCCGAGGGTGAAGGGCGGATGAACGCGTCAGGGTGCTGGGAGAGTTTTTCCATACGGGTCTTGTCGCCGAGGATGCTCCCCTTGGTACGTTCCGAGGAGGGGTCGATGGCGAGGACGGCGAGTTTGCCGCCATCCCGCAGGACATGAAGCCCGAAGACATCAATCGAGGTGGATTTTCCGGCACCCGGTACCCCCGTGATGCCTATGCGGCGCGACTTCCCGGAGTAGGGGAGGCATTTCTCAATCACCTCCCTGGCCATCGCCTGATGGTCTGGAGCGATGCTCTCCACAAGGGTTACGGCGCGTGAAAGCATCGTCACATCCCCTTTGAGTATACCCTCGACAAGTTCGGCGGGGGTGAAGGTGCGGCGTCGCCGGGGACGCATGTATGGGTTGACACAGGGTGGCTGGGTGACACCCGAGTTGACGGTCAGGCCGGAATATTCGGCTGAGTTCTCGGGATGCTCGTAGAAGCCGTGGTGGGGGTCGAAAGATGTCGTATTGTTGTCCATGGTTGGCAGCTTATGGGGTTGGCTTTCCTGATAAAAGGTGTATGGGTTGTGGGTGGAGGTCAGTGGGCGGCGAGCCAGTTCTGGCCGGTACCGGCTGAGACCTCAAGAGGAACCGAGCCGGAGAAAGCTCCCGACATTTCCCTGATGACAAGTTCCTGGAGGGTCGGAAGTTCTTCGGGATATACGTTGAACACAAGTTCGTCATGGACCTGCAGAATCATCCTTGATTTCAGCCCGAGACGCTTCATCTCATTATGGACGCGAATCATGGCGAGCTTTATGATATCTGCGGCAGAGCCTTGTATCGGGGCGTTGACGGCATTTCGTTCGGCGTATGACCTCACCGTCGCGTTGCGGGAATTGATGTCAGGGAGGTAACGTTTGCGGCCCATAATGGTGGAGACATATCCCTCCTTGCGGGCTTTCTCGGTGGATTCCTCGATGAACTGACGGATATGGGGATAGGTGTTGAAATACCCGTCGATAAGTTCCTTGGCTTCCGCGCGGGGGATGTTGAGCCGCTCTGAAAGGCCGAATGCGGAGATGCCGTAGACAGTGCCGAAATTGGCGGTCTTTGCCTTGCGGCGCTGGCTGTCGGTGACATCGTCGTATGGCACATGGTAGATTTTCGATGCGGTGGCGCGGTGGATGTCAAGGCCGGAGTTGAACGCCTCTGTGAGTTCCGGGTCGTCGGAAAGGTCGGCCAGCAGGCGCAGTTCAATCTGGGAATAGTCGGCCGACAGCACCAGGCATCCTTCGTCGGCGATAAACGCGCGGCGCACCTCGCGTCCGTCTTCGGTGCGGATGGGGATGTTCTGGAGGTTGGGGTTGGCCGAACTGATACGTCCTGTCGCGGTGACCGTCTGGTTGAAAGTGGTGTGGATTTTTCCTGTTACCGGGTTGACAAGGGCCGGGAGGGCATCGACATAAGTTGTCAGCAGCTTGCGGATTCCCCTTATCTCAAGTATGAGGTTGACCAGCGGATGGGAGTCGCGGTGTCTGAGCAACACCTCCTCGGTGGTTGAGTAAGAACCATTCTTGGTGCGTTTGGCCCGCGAGTCGAGTTTCAGTTTGCCAAACAGGATTTCCCCCACCTGCATGGGGGAGGCGATGTTGAATCGTTCACCGGCGAGGGCATAAGCCTTTTCCTCCAGTTCACGCAACTGGGAGGAGAGGGAGGCTGACAGTCCGGCGAGTTCGTGTATGTCGATTCTGACACCTGTCCACTCCATATCGGCCAACACGGCGGCGAGGGGAAGCTCGATGTCGTCGAGAAGCTTTTTCTGGCCATTCTGGGTAAGCAATTCCGAGAGAGGGGAGCGCAGGCGGTTGACCATGTCGGCCTGCTGGCAAAGCCTCCTTACTTCCTCCCCGGCGGGGAGCGGGGTGTAAGGCTTGCGGGAGGCATCGGAGTCGGCATACTCATCCATCTGGATTGACAGCACATTCATCACGATGTCTGCCAGTCTGTGGCGCATCTCCGGCTGCAGCAGGTAATGGGCCAGCTGTGTATCGAAATACGGGGAGGTGATTTCTATCCCCTCGCGGCGCAGCAATACCATGTCGCGCTTTATGTCATGGCTGACGAGGGTGTAGCCGGGATTGGAGAATAGGGGCGCGAGTGCCGACATTAGGCGGGTTCGCTCCTCATTGTTCGCGGGGATGTCGATATAGCGTCCCGCTCCGGTGGAGGGGCTTAGCGCGATTCCTCTGAGCGATGCTGTCATGGCTTCCGCTCCGATGGCGTAGACCGCCACCCCGAGACTGCCGCTTCGGAGAGCCTCCTCCATAATGGATGGGATCTCGTCGGGGGAGATGACAGGGCGGTAGTCGACAGGGACGGAGTCGGCCACGGCGAAGGGGGAGGTGCCTTCAGGGACATCCTCGCCACCCTCCATGAAATCAAACAGGGAGGGTTGAGCGGGCAGCTCGATTGAATGGCGTTTGCGTTCAGGTTTCTCCTCATCCTCTTTGGAGTCTCGCGCGATGGCCTTGGCGCGGCCATTGAGACGTGTGAGGAATGTCTTGAATTCCAGGTCGGTGAAAATGTCGCGGAGGGCGTCGACATCCTCCGGTTCGCGCCGCAGGCTATCAAAGTCAACCTCCAGGGGAACGTCGGTCTTGATTGTCGCCAGTTTCTTGGAGAACCGTATCTGCTCGGCGTTGTCGCGAATCTTCTGGCCGACAGCACCTTTGATGTCAGCGGCATGGTCGAGAAGGTTCTCCACCGAACCGTATTCCCCGATAAGCTTTGAGGCAGTCTTGGGGCCTACACCCGGACAGCCGGGGATGTTGTCGATGGTGTCACCCTCGAGGGCGAGCAGGTCGATGACCTGCAGGGGGGATTCGATACCGTATTTCTCACAGACCTCCTTCACTCCGCGCAGTTCGAATCCCTGCCCCCGGAGGGAGGGACGGTACATGAACACCTTGTCGGTGACGAGCTGGCCGTAATCCTTGTCGGGGGTCATCATATATGTGGTGTAATCCTCCTTTGAGGCCATACGGGAGAGTGTGCCGATAACATCGTCGGCCTCATATCCCGGAACCTCAAAAACAGGGATGCGGTAAGCCTCGACAATCTCCTTTATAATAGGGACGGAAGCGGAGATATCTTCCGGTTGCGCCTCGCGCTGGGCCTTGTAACCCTCATACATCTCGTGGCGGAATGTCGGGCCGTGGGGATCGAAGCAGACAGCGATATGGGTGGGATTCTCTTTTTTGAGAATCTCGTCGAGGGTATTGCAGAAGCCGAAGATGGCCGAGGTGTTGAACCCTTTGGATGTTATGCGCGGTGCGCGTATGAGCGCGTAATAAGCGCGGTAAATCAGGGCATACGCGTCGAGAAGGAAGAGCTTTTTCATTTCGTGAGTTTGTGCAAAGATAATAAATGTTTGCCAAACTTTAAAATAAGATTGCCGCCCGCCAGAACCGGTCACAGGTAGGGGCGGGACGGCAATTGTCAGACTTGAATTTGGTCAGAGGGGGAGTGTCTGTGTCGGCCCCTTGGCCTATATGGAAAACAATCCCGGGGGCTGTTGGTTCGGGATTTGTGGATGATTTGGACACGGCAGGGGATTTGAGGATGAATTTTGTCAAAATAATGTCTGAATCGGGAAAAATAAGTGTGGCCGGTGAGGGAAATTATCGGTTATTTTGCGGTCACGGAAGAGTGTCTTGCAGTCACCTCCGTCACCAAACCTTAAAAAACATTCCTAAAAACTGATTTTTCCATGAAAAAAATCCTCAGTCTTCTTTTGCTGTTCGTGGCCGCAGTCTCCGGCGCGGTAGCCTCCGAGGGGTTCCATACCTCCGGCACCAAGCTGCTCGACGCGAACGGCAATGAATTCATAATGCGCGGATGCAATTATTCCTGGGCGTGGCAGAGAGGCAACGAATACAGTGTCATCCCTGCCGCCAAACGTATTGGCTGCAATGCCATACGCATACAGCTGTCGACAGGCCGTAAATGGCAGAAATGCTCCAAGAGCGATCTCGAACGTCTTATCAAGCTTTGCGAGGACAACAAGCTCATAGCTGTCTTCAACACCCATGACGAGACCGGCTCAAACGAATATTCCGACCTGGAGAATGCCGCCAATTTCTGGATAGAGATGAAAGATGTCCTCAACGCCCATCGCAAGACCGTGCTGGTCAACATCTCCAATGAGTGGTTTGGACGCTGGGAGTCGGCGGGATGGGCTGACGGCTACAAGAAGGTCATTCCAAAACTGCGTTCCGCCGGTATCCTGAACACTCTCGTGGTCGATTGCGCCGGTTGGGGACAATACCCTAAGAGCATCTTCGACCGGGGACGTGAGGTGGCAGCTGCCGACACCAAAAACAACATTGTATTCTCGATGCATTTCTATCAGGATGCCGCCGGTTCTGACTATCAGGTCAGGAGCAACATCGACAACGCCCTGAATGTGGGGTGTCCGGTGCTAATCGGCGAGTTTGCTTATGAGCATCAGGGACATACCGTGGCATGGCAGACAATCCTTGATTATGCAACCGAGAAGAAAGTCGGTTATCTCGTCTGGTCATGGACCGGTAATGGCGACGGAGTGGAAGCCTGCGACATGTTCGGGGGATATGACGACTCCAACTGGAAACCGAACGGCACCAACACGGTGAAGGGGCGCAACGGAATCCAGCAGACAGCCCGTGAATGTTCCATCTATGATCCCAATGGCGGTCAGGGTGGAGGTGAAGAGCCTGACCCGATTATCCCGACACCCGGTCAGTCGACAGTGCTTTGGGAAGGTTCGGTAGATTTCGGTGCCTGGAAAGGTATGCTTGAATACAAGCCGGGCAGCGCTCAATGGAAGAATGACCAGATGGGTAAACTGGCCAAGGGTGACAAGCTGGTGTTCCACTTCACAGGTGTGGCGACCGACGAGAAGGCCCCCGGCCAGATTCAGCTCGCGACTTTCGGACTTGACAGCCAATGGACATGGACTGTGCTTGTCGATGCCGACAATATCCAGGGTAATGAATATACCTACACCGTGACCGGAACGGAGACCGACGGTTACACCGATCTCGAAATGCTGTCAACCCGTGGTTTCGCGGCGAAGGGACAGAACGCCACCCTTGTCAAGGTTGAACTGAAATCTGTTGAAAACGGCGGTTCGGGTGACAATCCCGGCGGTTCGTCGGAAACGGTGGTTGACACTCCGCAGTTCAACATCTCCGGCTGGGATGTCATGTACCACCTCGAGAAGTCGCGTCTCGGCACACTCTCTTCCGCCGACAAGGTTCGTCTGTATGTGTCCTGTGGAACCGGGGCTGAAATCCAGATTGCCTACAAGACCCCTGCGTCAGACTGGACTCAATATGTTGACTACGCTCCGATTAGTGGCTCTACTTATGATCTGGCGATGACAGATTCCGGACTGCTTGAGGGCACGAACTATGACGGTCTCTACTTCAAAGGTCATGATTACACGATTCAGAAGGTGAGCGTGATTCGCCAGGGACAGTCGGGCGTTGAGGAAACCACCATCTTCGATAACGCGGTTCCGGTTATCGACTTCGACCTGCCATATGAAATCTACACATTGGATGGACGACGGGTTTCTGAAATGATTTCCGGACATATTTACATCCTGCGTCAAGGTTCAACCGTCCTGAAACAGGTTGCCCGTTAACCGGGATTATTGATCGCATAACCGCCGTGGGTTGGCGCGAGTGGGAAAGCTCTCTTGTGGAGCGACCACGAAGCGCCAACCCACGGTTGTTTTTGTCAGGGTGTTATCAGTGTATAGCAGTGTGTTTGTAAGTGTATAAAATCCGCTGACCCGTATAAATGTAGAGTGTATAAATGTATAGAAAGTGTATAAAAGAAAAGCCCGCAGGGGAAATGCGGGCTTTTTAATTGAGAGGTGCCAAGCGGATTCGAACCGCTGTGAACGGTTTTGCAGACCGGTACCTAACCACTCGGACATGGCACCTTGGATTGGCGTGTCATCCCATTGGGGTGATTTTGCAGGTGCAAAGTTAACGTTTTTATTTATAACCGCCAAATTTTGACGGCGGTTTTTGCCATCTTTGTCAAAGATGGTGGATGATTTTACGGGATTACGCCTTTAAAGAGGGGCTTCATCAGGTTCCAGGCAACCGCCGAATCACTTGAAAGACTGCTTGGAGAACTGGAAGGTGATGTCGGCCTTGTCGAGATTGAGCTTGGTCATCACAGGTTTCCCGATGTAGGGGGTGATGGCGCTGACGTAGGTCGATGTGGTGTAGCCGTTTGAGGTGGATTCGGTGGTCAGGGTCACCGGAGTGAGAGTGAAGGTGGCGTCATCCAAATCGATTTTCCCTTCGGCGTTGTATTTCTCGAGCATCGCAAGGAAATAGTTTCTCATTCCGGAGAACACATATCCTTTGGCCGCGTCGCTGTATGTGGCGATGAAGGAAGTCTTGTCGTTGTTGAGCGAGTTGTTGAGGAAGAAGTCCTCTTTCTCTGAGGATATTACCATCAGCAGGCTCTGAGGAACACCGATGCCGTAGTTGTTCTCAATCTCCTCGACGGGAATGGTCATCGTGAGGGTGTTGACCACCGACAGCGGGCCGCAGTTGTCGACATAGTAGTCTATCACGTCGCGGATGGGGAAAGTGATTTCAACATCGCGTCCCACCGGGGCGACGATGATGTTTTCACCCGCGTCGATTTTGGCCTGGAGATCCGGAGCGATGGCGAATGAGATGTTGTTGTTGGAAATCACCTCGGGAGTCACCATGAAATAGTTGCCTGTATGGCGGTTGATTACCTCTTTCCCTTCGGAGTCTTCCGAGGTGGTGTGGTAATATATCACCATCGATGTCTGCTCAATCTGGGTTACACGTCCCGCTCCGAATGAGTTGCGGACGTAAAGGCCGGGGAAGTGCTTGGCGAACTCCGTGGGGAAGGAGTATGCTTCGGGATTGTCGAGGTAGAGGTTGAACAGGTCGTGGGCGAGGCTCACGGGGAGGTCTACCTTTATCTCGCGGTATGACAAGGCCTGGATGGAGTCGTTCTCCCCCTGGGCATTGCCGACATATATTTTCGAGGCGAGGGGAGCGGCGTTTACGTCGCAATAATCCTCGGGATTGAATGTCGAGAAGATGGGGGAGGGGAGCTGGCGGTTGAGGGGGAACACCTCAAGGCCCATCGGAGCGATGGAATCTCCCACATATCCGCCGTTGGAGTAGGAGAGGATGAGCTTTATGGAATCAATGTCGTTGACGGTCACACCCTCGGTGACGAGTTTCGATGCCGGCATGAACTGGCAGACGAAATCGGAGGAGAAATTGCCGTAACCTTCGGCGGAAATGTCGCCGAGGAGTTGCACGATGGTGCGTGACTCGATGGCCGCATTGGGGGTGGAGTGTCCCTCGATGCTGAATTCATTGTGGATGACCACCTCGGATTCGGCCTGAATCAGTGAGGAGCCAATATCCTGGGTTGTGTTCTCACAGGCTGTCAGCAGACCGGCTGCGACGATTGTGCCCGAGAGAATGGTGAGAATTGATTTCATGTCGATGCTGGGGGAGTGGAGGAGGGAATCAGGGATTGTTGCGGATGGAGTCGTAGAACTCCACTACCGGCACGCCGTCGATTTCCTCGCCCTGGTAGGGAAGGAAAGGCTTGCCGAGCGATTTGGCGTATTCGACCAGTTCGGCGGGGATGTTCTCCGAAGCCTGGATCACACCGTCGGCATGGTCGATGGCGAGTTTGTTGAGAGCCATCGCGTTCACAGGGCCGTCGCCGAGCGATTTGAGGTCGTCAGGGGAAAAACCGTCCATGAGGAGTTTCTCCTTGAAGCGGGGGTCGAGAGTTCCTTCGAAAGTGTCGTCGAAGAGGGAGTCCCCCCCCGGGCTGCCGCCGATTGTGGGGTCATCGGCGTATGCTTTCTTGAGGTAGAGGGGAGCCAGGGCGGTCACCCAGCCGGAGCAGTGGATCACAGCCGGTTCCCAACGGAGCTTCTTGACGGTCTCCATAACACCCCGGGTGAAGAACATGATGCGCTCGTCGTTGTCCTCGGGGGTCTCGCGGATTTCGAGGTCTGTCACCGCGTGGTGCTGGAAATAGTCATCTGAATCAATGAAGTAGACCTGCATCTTCGCCGACTGCAAAGTGGCCACCTTGATAATCAGGGGATGGTCTGAATCGTCAATCACCAGGTTTATGCCCGAGAGGCGTATTACTTCGTGAAGCTGGTTGCGGCGCTCGTTGATGCAGCCGTATTTGGGCATAAAGGCGCGGGCCTCGTAGCCATTTTCCTGAACCTTCTGGGGCAAGGTCTTGCATACCTGTCCCATAGGGGTCTCGCGAAGATAGGGGGTTATTTCCTGAGAGATGTAAAGGATTTTCTGCTTCTTGTTCATCGATTCGGTTTTGTCAAAAAGGGAAATGCGCCCGGCGCGTATGGGTGCAATCCGACCGCAAAGTTACGAATTTTTTTTGAAACATCCGAAGGGGTTTCGCAAATTGCCGCCAATTTGCTAACTTTGCACTTCAAACAATGTTTACAAAATCATAAGTCGATATGAAACACAATCTCAAAGGATTCCCGATACAATGGATGTTGACGGCTGTGTTGCTGTTGCTGACCTGCCTGACGGCCCGGGGACAGCAGTTCGGTCTCGGCCGTTCCCATATCCTCGACCCGATTACCTGGAAAGCCACGGTGGAGGGTAACTCTACCGCGTCGGCCACGATACGGCTGACTGCTCAAATCGAGGATGGCTGGCATCTCTACTCGCTCAACCTTCCCCCCGACGGGCCCAATTCAACGGTGATAGACTTCCAGGTGCCTGACGGCGTGAAGCTCGACGGCCCGTTGACCCCGTCGCGCAAGCCGGTGGAGAAGTATGACGATATGTTCTCGCTCAACCTGTCATGGTGGGAGGGGGATGTGACTTTCACCCAGAAAGTGAAGATTTCCGATGAGAAGACCCATACGGTCGGCATCGAGGTCTCTTTCCAGGGCTGCAACGACGAGACTTGCATTGCTCCCAAGACAGAATATCTGGAGGTGTCGGTAGGTACAGGCCCGGCCGTGGTGCAGGAGGAGAAGGTGGACTCTGTTGTGGCCGAGACTCCGGTCGCCGTCGCTCCGGAAGCTCCCGCCGACAAACCTGACCTCTGGGCTCCGGTGGAGTTCTCGGATGAGGAGATGGCTGAACAGGCCAATGTGAAGGATTCCCCCTGGTGGGTGATTTTCATATGGGGCTTCGGCGGCGGCTTGCTCGCGTTGCTGACTCCATGTGTATGGCCGATGATTCCTATGACAGTCAGCTTCTTCCTCAAAAAAGGGACGAGTCGCCGCAAATCGGTTGGTGATGCTGTCATTTACGGGCTGAGCATCATCGTGATTTATCTCACCCTCGGACTCGCCATCACCGGAATATTCGGGGCGAGCAAGCTTAACGAGTTGAGCACCAACGCGGTCTTCAATCTCTGCTTCTTCCTGTTGCTGGTGATATTCGGAATCTCCTTCCTCGGCGGTTTCGACATAAAGCTCCCATCGAAATGGTCAAACTCAACAGATGCCCGTGCGGAGAAAGCCACCGGCCTTGTCAGCATATTCTTCATGGCGTTCACCCTGGCGCTGGTTTCCTTCTCGTGCACAGGCCCGATTATCGGCACGTTGCTTGTCGAGGCCGCCACGATGGGTAATTTCGTCGGCCCGGCAATCGGTATGGGTGGTTTCGCCCTGGCGTTGGCGTTGCCATTCTCCCTTTTCGCGCTGTTCCCCTCCTGGCTCAAGGAGATGCCCCGTTCAGGCGGCTGGCTCAACTCGGTCAAGGTGGTGCTTGGATTCCTGGAACTCGCCCTCTCGCTGAAATTCCTGTCTGTGGCAGACCTTGCCTACGGGTGGGGAATACTCGACCGCGAGGTGTTCATATGCCTTTGGGTGGTGCTGTTCCTTATGCTCGGAATGTATCTGCTCGGCAAACTCAAGTTCAGCCATGACGCAGACCTCCCCCATGTCTCGCTCCCCCGCTTTTTCCTCTCCCTGGCCTCCTTCGGTTTCGCGCTGTATCTTATCCCCGGTCTTTGGGGCGCACCGCTGAAAGGTGTGAGTGCGTTCGTTCCCCCGCTGTTCACCCAGGATTTCAACCTTTATGCCGGTGGCCAGTTCGAGGAGTTCGACGACTATGACAAGGGTATGGCCTATGCTGCCGAGAACAACCGCCCTGTGCTGGTAGACTTCTCTGGCTACGGATGCGTGAATTGCCGCAAGATGGAGGGAGCCGTGTTTGACACAGGCCGGGTCAGCTCGATAGTCAAGGAAAACTTCGTGCTTATCAAGCTGATGGTCGATGACAAGACTAAACTTTCCGAACCGATTACGGTCGAAGAAAATGGGAAGAAGGTGGTGCTGAAGACCATAGGCGACAAGTGGAGCTACCTGCAACGCCATAAGTTCAGTGCCAACTCCCAGCCCTATTACATAATCCTCAACCATTCCGGTGAGGCGATGAGCGCCCCCTATTTCTATGACGAGAATGTCGGGAAGTTTGTCGGATGGCTTGAGGGAGGAATGAAGAATTACAGCGAGAATCCCGACTGAAAGGGGGAATGCGACTTCATTCCGGAGGATTTTAGAAACCGATATGGAAAAGATTCAACAACATACCCGCCAGGAGAAACTTGAGGCATTCGGCCGTGTGCTGGATGTCCTCGACACCTTGCGGGTCAAATGTCCCTGGGACGCTAAACAGACCAACGAGTCGCTGCGTCCCAACACCATCGAGGAGGTATATGAGCTTTGTGAAGCCCTTATCAATGAGGATAATGCCGAAATCCGCAAGGAACTCGGTGATGTGCTGTTGCATGTCCTCTTCTACGCCAAGATAGGTGAGGAGAAGGGTGCGTTCGACGTGGTCACGGTCTGTGACGCCCTCGCTTCCAAACTGATTTACCGCCACCCGCATATCTACGGGCAGGTAGAGGCGGAGGACGCCCATCAGGTCGAGCTCAATTGGGAGCAGCTCAAACTCAAGGAGAAGGGGGGCAACCGCTCCGTCCTGGCCGGTGTGCCGTCGGCACTCCCCGCGCTCAACAAGGCTTACCGCATTCAGGAGAAGGCCGCCAATTCAGGCTTCGACTGGGAGGAGGCTTCCGATGTCTGGGACAAGGTGAAGGAGGAAATCGGGGAATTCTCCACTGAGGCTGAAAAGGTCAGGATGCTCCGTCATAAACCTGACGTCACCCCTGAGGAGATTGCCGCCGCCTCTGACCGGATGGAGTCGGAGATGGGTGATGTCTTCTTCTCCCTCGTCAACGCCGCCCGGCTTTACGGAGTGATTCCCGAGAACGCCCTGGAGAAGACTAACAAGAAGTTCATCGCTCGTTTCAACCATATCGAGAAACGCGCCAAGGAGTCAGGGCGGAAGCTCAACGAACTGACCCTCGACGAGATGGAGGAGTACTGGCAGGAAGCCAAGGAGAACTCGTGATTGTTTTTGAAGATTCCCAACACCGATGGCCGCCGTCACACACGGTAGTCATGAAACAATAAAACCAAAAGATATGAAAGCGATACGTTTGGCCGCAATCCTGATGCTTGCCGGAGGAGCGGCAACAGTCTCTTCGATACCTGCAGCGGCACAGGTCAACCAGCTCGACGCGGAGTTCAATGTCATTCCCGACAAGGTGACCCCCACTGATGAGGGAATCCGGATTTCGGTATGTCTGGTAGGCATACCCTCCACCTCGCAGCGCATCGATTCAGTAGACCTCACTGTCGGCCCCAAGGTCATCAAGGCCGTGGATATCGATGGTGTCGACTTTGAACGTGCGTTCCAGTTTGAGGACACCGGTGTGCAGGTCATCGAGCTTGATTTCCCCTTCAAGGGACAGCTCCCGAAAAGCGCGACCCTCACGTTCCATACCGCCAATGGCGATGTGGTCGCTCCCGCACGTCAGTAATCTGGCCATATAACGGCCGGTTATTCCCCCTCTGCCAACCGCAGAGGGGACATGATTGTTGAAACCTCACCACTCTGACAAGCCGGGCAGGCTTGTCAGGTCAACTGTGTGGACGTGCCAGGGCGCGTCCCTGCTGTCTGACAGCGTGCCGTTCGCGGCACCCCGGACAGAAATTCCACCACTTCATTTAACATCCTTCAAGGAGAGATGATAGTCTGCATCACAGAGAAACCGAACGTAGCCCGAGACATCGCCGCCATCCTCGGAGCCGGCAAGAAAGAAGCCGGTTTCTACGAGGGGAACGGTTACAGGGTCACATGGACCTACGGCCACTTATGCACCCTCAAGGAGCCAAACGATTATTCCGATTGCTGGAAGCGTTGGTCACTGGTGCATCTGCCTATGATTCCCCCGAAGTTCGGCATAAAGCTGATTCCGGTGGAGAATTACGAAAGGCAGTTCAATGTGATAAAAACATTGTTCGCCGAGGCTGACGAGATTGTCAACTGCGGTGATGCCGGGCAGGAGGGGGAGCTGATCCAGCGGTGGGTGATGCAGAAAGCCGGGGTGAAATGCCCCGTCAAGCGATTGTGGATTTCATCCCTGACCGACCAGTCGATACGCGAGGGGTTCGAGCATCTCAGGCCATCGGCTGATTTCGACAATCTATATTATGCGGGGTTGTCGCGGGCCATCGGTGACTGGATTCTGGGGATGAACGCCACACGCCTTTACACACTGAAATACAGTTCCCCCGGCAATGTGCTGTCAATCGGGCGTGTGCAGACCCCGACCCTTGCGCTGGTGGTGCAGCGCCATCTCGAAATCGAGAACTTCAAGCCGGAGGATTACTGGGAATTGAAAACTGTCTGCAAAGGGGCCACATTCAATGCCGTATCCGGGAAATTCAAGAAAGAGGAGGAAGCCCGGCAGGCGTTGGAGAAGATAAAGCCGTGTCTGCTGACGGTCACCTCTGTCGAGGAGAAGAAGGGGCGCGAGGCTCCTCCGAGGCTCTTTGACCTGACATCTCTCCAGGTGGAGTGCAACCGTCAGTGGGGCTGGACCGCCGACGATACCCTCAAGCTGATACAGTCACTTTACGAAAAGAAGGTGACGACATACCCCCGTGTAGACACCACCTACCTCTCTGACGACATATATCCCACTGTCGGGGGGATTCTGAAAGCGATGACACCCTACGCGTCCTTGACCGCGCCAGTGTTGGCTCTTCCCAAGATTCCCAAGAGCAAGAAGGTGTTTGACAATTCCAAAGTCACCGACCACCATGCCATCATCCCTACCGGCCAGTCTCCGTCGGCTCTCGTGGGGAATGAACGTCAGCTCTACCATCTCATCGCCCGACGGTTCATAGCCGCTTTTTACCCTGACTGCGAGTTCATGCAGACCACCGTCATGGCTGAGGCCGGAGGGGTCGGCTTCAAGGCCTCCGGAAAGGTTGTCACCTCCCCCGGATGGCGCGTCATATACCAGAAGGCCGGAGAACAGACACCGGGGCAGGGGGGTGAGAACGGTGCTGACAGTCAGGAGGAGGGGATTCTGCCACCTTTCGCCAAGGGGGAGAGCAATCCCCATGAGCCGAGCCTGTTGAAGAAGGCCACCCAGCCACCCAAGTATTATACCGAGGGAACTCTGCTCAGGGCAATGGAGTCGGCCGGAAAGACAGTCGATGACGAAGCTCTCCGTGAGGCGATGAAGGAGAACGGCATAGGACGACCTTCGACACGCGCCAACATCATAGAGACCCTTTTCAAGCGTCATTACATCTATCGCAAGAAGAAAAACATAATGGCCTCCCAGGCGGGTATCGACCTGATAGCGACCATCAACGAGGAGTTGCTGAAAAGCGCGAAGCTGACCGGTATCTGGGAGAGCCGTCTGCGCCGGATAGAGCGCGGTGAATATTCCCCCGGGGAGTTCATCGAAGATCTCAAAGGACAGATAGGCCGAATCGTGAATGATGTGCTGACCGATGCGTCGGTGCGCAAGATAGACACAGGGCAGACTCCCGGAGGAGTCGGCGGAGAGAGTGCCGGAACGGAGACATCCCCTGACGGTGGAAAGTCCCCTCAGGGAGGAGCGGGCGCGGCTGCAAAGCCGAAAACACCCCGCAAACCTGCGGTCAGGAAACTGGAGCAGATTGAGTGCCCCGTCTGCGGGAAAGGGCATCTGCTGAAGGGACGCGCGGCGTTCGGATGCTCGGAATACAAGTCGGGCTGTCCTTTGCGTCTGCCGTTCGAGGAGTATTCCCCCGATCTGACTCCCGGCAAACTGAACGCGTTGATAAAGAAAAACGCCAAGGCCATATCGGCCGCGTCGAAAACATAATCATAACCACCATCGGAAAGGAGGAGGAACATGAGCAATGATCTTATACAATGGATATGTGTGGCGGTAGTCTTCGTGATTATCGTTGTCTGGGTTGTCAGGTATGTGAGGGGGCTGATTATATGGAGCAAGGGGATGAAACGTCCCGGAGGGGGTGGTGTGCCTCCTTGTTGCGGGGGAAACAGAGGGAAAAACGCCGCGCGTGATTGCCAAGGGAAGGATGCTGCTAAGGACTGTTGCGCCGGGAAAGAGAAAAAGAAATCCCGACATGCGGGAGGCCCTTGCGCGGGATGCGGCGCGGACTGCCCGTTGTCGGGATTGAGAGATAATCGCAGTGAGAATCAGAAGCTGTAGCTCAGACCGATGGCCGGAATGATGGCGCGGGTCTTGTAGTCGGCGGTGAATTCTCCGGTAAGAGGCAAGGAGGGGAGTATGCTGCCAAGATTGGCGGCCTGCACCATAGTGTTGTAAATAGGAGCGAGGAAATCCTGGTACTGGCCGGTGCCGGTGGCTCCGCATCCATGGACATACATGAACGCCACATCCACCGAAAGACCTTTCACGGGACGGAACGAGAGGCCGACCGAAGGCTCTATCTTCGTCATACCCGGGGTCTCGGGATTGTAATGGTCTTTGTTGCAGGGAGAGCAGTCAATCATCATACCTGCCCTGAGGTCGAGACGGTCGGTGAGGTTGTATTCCGCCCCGATGTGGTAGGTCATGGCGTTGTGGTAATTCTTCGTCAGATGCTGGTTGAAGTTGGCCGGGAGCTGATCGAAGGTGATGTCAAGATTTTTGTAGGCGCTCCATCCGTTGAGCTGCGCGTCGAAAGCGAGCAACAGCTTGGATATGGGCTTGTATGCCACTCCGAAGGTCAGCACATAGGGACAGGGCATCGACGCGTCGAAGTTGGCGTAGTTGAGGTTGTCGAGGGTCTCGCCGAGGATGAGACGCGCCTGGTCATTGGCATAGCTTACCGATGCGTTGCCGGCTTTGACATGCATGTTCATCTTGGAGCGGAAGGAGGCTCCGAAGGAGAGATTGGGGAGCGCGTCCCACAGTACTCCGACATTCACACCCAGCGCAAGTTCGGAGTCGCCGTTGAGGTTGACCGAGGCGGGAGGCATCTCGCCGTAAGTCTGGTAGGGGGTGGGTTGGCCCTGAATCTGGTACGGGAGGTTCATAAGCCCGATGAGACGATCCATCGAGGAGGGTGAGACCAGGGCCTTGTCGAGGTTGACCTTACCCCAGGAAATCATCATGCCCGCACCGATTGAGAGGTTTTTGGTGATTCTCCAGGAGATGGTGGGCTGAACGGTGAACACTTTGAGGTCGACCGACTGGTTGAGAACCGCGCCCGGCCATGCCGCTCCCCAGTTTATGGATGAGCCGTAAGGGGTGTAAAGGGTAGCACCGGCATATAGATTATCGTAAATCCTGAATGCGGCGCAGACATTCATGGGGGTGGAAACCTTGTTGGCAGTGGTGTATGTCTTCCCGTCCACGGTAGCCTCGGAGGTGGCCTTGATGGCACTCACGCCTGCCGAAATCTCAAGGGTTTCGGTCGAGAAAGCGAGTGCGCCGGGGTTGAACATCTGGCTTTCAGAACCGAGCTTCATCGCCACTCCGACATGGCCCATACCTTCCTGACGGGCGCTGAAAGTGTTTACCTGATAACCTTCGGCAGACGCGCCGAGGATGGCTGTGGCCGCGCAAAGGGCGGCAATAGTCTTCTTCATTCGTTGAAATTTTCGCCAAAATTACCAATAATATTCCGTTTGGCAAAATTATCAGGCGAAAAATATGTTTTACAGCATAAAATCACTTCGCCACAAACTTCTTGAAATCGCTCTTGAAACTATGGTCAGTCTGGGCAGAGGAGTTGAAATCCCCGGTCAGACGGTACTCCCCGACATGGTTGCCGTGGGAATCGATATATTCAAACATTCCGTGGGCGAAGTCAAGCGAGATATACTGGCGTTTGCCATCGCGGTTGAGCATGCTGTATATTTTGCGAGGGGCGTGAGACAGTCTCCGCTCCTCTTTCGACAGCTCCACTTCGAGACGGTAAAAGTTAGCTTCGCAGATTTTGGAACCTACCTCATCAATATAAGCCGGGAGCCCGGCCCCCTTATGAGCCATCACTCCTTGATGGAATTGTACGAATAGTGGCTCTTTGTCAAGTTTGGCGAGATGCTTGCTGTAATCATCCATCTTCTTGTGACGCTCGACCTCCGTTTCCAAGATGGAATCACTGTAAGGTTTGTTGGGGAGATAAGAATCCGCATTTCTCGGCCATTTGAATCCCGGCTGTTCTGTCATGTAATAGGCAGCACGGTTTTTATGCCAGTCATTGCGCCGGGAGGCATATCGTTCGGGGACAGGACGGAATATGTCAAGACCGAAATCAGATTTGTATTCCGCAGTAGTCTCCCAGGCTTGATTTGTGATTTCTCGGCCTATGCCCGGGTATTGCATCAGAGAGGGGGCTATCATCTCAAATACCGACTGAGATATGCCGTCGAATTCCTTGGAAGAAAGGGCGGCTTTCCACGAAAGGTAGAACAGCACTTCCGGAGGGCCGTAAGAATATTGATGGGAGTCAAATCCCTCCTCTTTATATACGGAGACGCTGTTTTCCCTGAAACAGTCAATAAGGTCAAGGAAATCACGGATGCCGGAATCCTTGTCTGCGGGAGCAAGGAGTCCGATATCGAGCGAACCTTTGAGTATGCGCGAGTTATCCATATTCGCGTCCTCCTCAGTCTTGGGAGGCAAGGCGGATTATTTCAAGCATATCCTGTCTGACCTGGTCGAAGAAGTCGACCGGGAAATCGGACAGGTTCCCTTTGCTGTCCACGGTTATTTCCTCAGGATTCTCATCCGGGCGGGATTCGTCGCAGAAATATATGGTGATGTCGTCAGTCGAGAGTCCCAGATGGGAGAGGGCGGCACGGCGGATGCCGTTCACAACATGTTCGCTATGGGTCTCCACCACAATCTTAACCCCGGCGGCTGCCATCTTGCCGAGGAAGAAACCGATGTTTGACTGAGCCTTGGGGTGGAGGTGGGCTTCGGGATTCTCAACCACCAGCATGCTTCCCCGTGGAGCCATAAGTCCGTCAAGGACGATGGGGAGGGCGTAGGTGTAGCCGAAGCCGGTGTTGGGTGTGGCAAGGGTCTGCCTGTTCTGACGGAGCTTCACCTGGCATTTCTCGGCTGTACGCGGCTCGGCCTTGAAGGCTACCTCAGAGCAGATATGGCTCATCCAGAAATCGACCTGGATATTGAAGTTGTCGGGAGTGTCCTCGCTGAAACGTTTTTCGGGGGGCACGCCGGGATATGAATATGAGGCCCCAAGAAGCATGTTGCCGGCATATTCGCCATGGTCACCGGCATTGGATGTGACATGCTTGTTGATGTCCGACTCCCATCGCGGGCCGAGACGTTCGGCATTCAGATAATAAAGCTCGCCGGAGGTGACCCATTCCGGGAGGGTGGCGGGGTCGGCAATCTCCACCTTCGCGGACGCTTTCCCTTCAAGATAGCTCACGGCAGGATTCTCATCCTCATCATCGAGATGGGTCAATGTCACCGATGCGTTGTCATCCAGAGTGAATGATATTGAATCAGCCCCGAAGCGGCAGATATCGTCGAAAGTGCCGGGAGCGAGGGAGTGGTAGCCGTTCAGCGCGACCCGGTATGACCCTTCGCGGGCTTTCGTCTCCTCCATAATCGACCGGAAGAGCAGGATGGACTGCACAATGCTGCTCTTGCCGGAACCGTTGGCTCCGGTAAGCACCGTCAGTTGGTTGAGCTTTGCGTCAAAATGGTTGAAGCATTTGAAATTGACGATTCTGAGAGTATCCATCGTTGGTCCGGGTGAAGAGGGGTCAGCTAAAGAGGGGAGCAAGCAGGTTGTCACGAATTATCTGGAACGCGACCGTGATATTCCACCTGGCGTTGGTCCCTGTCGTGAGAGCCTTGTCGAGGTCGGCATTTGATTCAATCAGCTTGTAGAGCGAAGCTGTGAGGGATTCACGGGGGAATGTCGCGCACACACGCTCATAGGAAACCTGTGACAGCAGGACGGCAAAAACAATGAAAAGCAATTGGTTCACCGCCAGCCTGCGGTTACTTCCGCTCATCGATTGTTTGCGGAAGGCATCCTTGCCAAACAGATATTCAGATGAGCGCATCGCCTCGCGGAACATCTTTATCTCGGCGGAGAAATCCTTGCGACGGTTAAGGATGGCTGTGAAATTGTCAAGGGACGGTTCGATTTTGCCGTTGTAGTCACCGATGGGGTTCTGGGGGGTGTATTCCTCTTTGAAAAACAGGTAGCGGGTCACAAGGTCGGCGGCCTGCATGCGGGAATTTCCGACTGTCGAATTTGTCGCCGAGAGGAATTCCTCGCTGTTCCACATCTCCTTGAGAGCCCTCTGAACATGGGGACGGGAGAGGCAGTTGCGAATTTCGGGACGGTTGAGGGGTTTCGCGCCTGTGTTCAGGCGGCGGAACAGGTCGAATTTCAGACGCTCGGGAGAGCGGTAATCGATGACGAAGCATCCAATCTGAGCCTGTGAGAACTGGCGAATCTGGAGCTTCGGGAGGATGGTCTTGATTTGCTCGAATGTCTTGCCGTTACACTCGGTAAGATATTCCAGATTGTTGAGCTTCAGCTTGTTGTCGAGGAATTTCTGGATGGTGGTAAGACGCTGCAGCCCGTCTACGACCGTCAAACGTCCATCGTCATACTGGCTGAGGTATATTGAGGGGATTGGAAGACCGAGTAGGATCGACTCTATCAGCAGGCTCTGACGCGTGCGGTTCCAAATGAAATTGCGCTGGAAGTCGGGGTTGAGTTCCAGGTCGCCATCCTCAATCAGGAGCATGAGCTGCCTGATGGAAAATGGCTTGTTCTCCACATAAATATCGCGTGGGGAATAGTTTGAGTCAGGCTCCTCCTTGTCGTCATCCTCCTCCAGGGTGAGCTCAAGGCCGGAGCTGTCAACCTCGACAAGCTTTTCAAGCATCTCGGAAAGTACCTCATCGATATCGGCTTTGGATTCTTCAAACAGGGTGTAATCCGTGGAAATGACAGAAGAACCGTCCAGGATGAGACTTATGTCCTTATGGCCGTTGTCTGGTCTCAGATACAGGTTTCCCTTGTTGTCACGAAACAACTGCAGCCGCGTGTCGCGCGGTTCCCCTTTGAAAGTCAGCCTGATAGAGATGTTCATATGACAGAGATGCTCAAAATCGGTTATTAATTGCAAAGTTAGCAAAAAAACCGGTATGAAACAAGGGGGATTTTCGGGATGGAAAGGGTCAGCGGAGGAATTTGGAGGCGTGGAAGAAGAGACCGAAGGATATGCCTACATTCCAGTTGCGGGCCGGGTATGTGAGGTAGTTGACATAGCCGCAGACCGACGCGAATGGGAGGTTGTAGACAAGATCAAGCTCGGCGATGAATTCCGGGTTGCGGAACCAGCCGCCGTTGACGGCACGTCCCGTGGCTGCCTCCATCTCTATGCGCCTGAAGGGCATGAAGAGGTTGGCCGAGAGACGTATCTGGGCGCGGGAGAATGGTCGCCATACAGGCACCAGGCCGACTGCGGCGAAGGCGTTGGCATGGAACGCCTTGTTGAACACCCCGGTAGTGGCGGGGGTGGGAGTGAATCCCGGGGCGTTGACAAGCGAGGCGTAATATGAATCCAGAAGCTTTCGGTTGGAAACCAGGACATCCCAGGTAGTCCCGAGCGAGAAGCTTTTGGAGAGTGGGAAGTATGCCCATCCCTGGAACTCGGCCTGGAACCAGTGGACGTCTCCGTCTGTATCGGATATCGAGCCGTCAGGCTGCATCTTGCGGAAATGGTATTTGCCGATGGTCTGCATCACGGTAAGGTGCATGTCATAGCCATCAGTAGGATAGTTCTGGTTGTCGAGATTGTCGAAGTCGAGCCGTCCGACAGCCTGGCCGAGGTTGAAGATGGTCCGTTCCTGTCCGGTCGAACTGAAATCCCCGTTGTCTGAGGAATAGAAATTGTCGCGGGTCTGGCCCCCTCCTACACCTACCGATGCTTTTCCGGCGCGGGTGACTGCCCAGGCGTAATTGAGACGACCGAATCCTTCATAATGGGTGATGAAGGCAGGTGAACTGTCCTCATAGAAAAGCTTGTCGCTCTCGTAGAACTTCTGACGAGAGTAGACACCTTCAAGCTCAAAGGCCGAGGGAAGATTGGTCGGCAAATAGATTCGTCCGGTGAACTGGCCGGCCATATAGTTTTGTCCGATCCATCCCATACCCCTGACCTCGGCGGAACGGAACGACATCGCGGAATATTCGGCTGAAACGAAAATCATAGAGTTGATCGATGAGGAGAGGTAGCCGCCAGCCCCGAGGGCGAAGTTGCTTTTCACATCAGCGTCGAGGTCGAGTGTGAACATCCCGGTCTGTGGATTGAAATCAGCCTGCGGGAAAAGGTTGCGCAACCGGCCGGGGGAGAGCGCGCTGTAATAAGCCAGGCGGGCACGGTCCATTCCGAATGTGTCGACACGAGTCGACTTGAAAAGCCGTCCGATGTAGGCATTCTGCTGGGGTGTCCCACCCGACACATGCACCGAGTCGAAACGAACATACGGGGTCCGGGACTTGAACACCTGTCGGCGCAGTTCGCGTGTCCGGGCCGGGATGCGGCTTGTCACCCTCGATTTCAGCGAGTCCATCATCTCCATCGCCCTGTTGTAGCCTATCGAGCTGATTTCCTTCGCTTTCCCGAAGTCGAGAAGGGAGAAACGGCTGACATCGACATGAATCCTCATGCCCTCGTCGGCGGGGAGGTCATAGTCGTTGTTCTGGATAATCATGTTCTCAAGCTGGTTGATGATGCTGTTTGACTGGGGAGCATCCTCGGCGTGGACATCCACACCAATCATAAAGTCAGGGGCGAAGTCCTCGCGCATCACATCGACAGGGAAGTTGTCATATATGCCTCCGTCATAGACATACACCCCGTCGATTTTTATCGGCTGGAACACCGGCGGGAAGGTCATCGACGCACGGACGGCGTCGCTCAGATGGCCCGAACGGCACACAATTTTGTGCTTGGCCACAACATCGGAGGTCACGCATCGGAAAGGGACAAACAGCTGGTCGAAGTCTCCCTCACACTGGGCGGTGTAGGCCGCGAAGAGGTCCATGAACGCGAAGTTCATCGGTAGTGGTGAAATCAGGCTCGACGGCAACAGGGAGGAGGCCCGGTCAACCGAGTCTTTGCGGGAAATATTGATGTTGAGTTCCCCGAAGGCCGGGGTCTGAGGTTTCTTTACGAAATAATAGGTCAGGTTGGGGTCGATGCGTCCGGTAGACCAATCGCTGAAGCCCTTGGAGAGAATCAGTTCAAGCATCTCTTCGGGGGTGTAGCCTGCCGCGTACAGTCCGCCGATAATCGCGCCCATAGATGTCCCGGCCACATAGTCAATCGGGATGTCGTTCTCCTCAAGAGCCTTTATGACTCCGATATGTGCGATGCCTTTCGCTCCACCTCCAGACAGGACCAAGCCCACCGACTGGCCGGTAGGATAACGATTTACGGAATCAGACGGCTCCGACCCGGTGGCCGGAACTATACAGCATATGGAACATATTGCAGCGAGCAGGCCGGCTACAAGCCGGTTGAAACATGTTGGATGAATCATGTCAGAGATGTTGAAACGTGGTCTTGTTGAGTTAAAACAAAACTCAAAAGAGGTAGGTTCGTCTTGAAACGCCACAAAAATACGGATAATATTTGTTATTCTCATCCGGAATGACTAAATTTGCAGAAATCCGATGTGAAACAACAGCGAGATATGTGGTTCCACCAGAATGTGAATCGACTCTCCGCTAATACCATCTTATTTGCAGAAATCAAATCAAATAATAAACCATTCAACAATCATCAAAAAAATGGAGAATTATCAGCAGCAGGGCGGCCAGTGTCAGCAGCCATATCAGCAGGCTTATGACCAACAGGGTTGTCAGCAGCAGTATGGAGCAATCCCCGAAGCTCCGGCAATGTCATTCGGTGACGCAATCAAGACTTGCTTCCAGCAGTACGCAACCTTCACCGGCCGCGCTACCCGCGCCGAATTCTGGTGGTGGCAGCTTTTCTCATTCATCGTAGGAGCAGTGACAGCATTCATCCCCTTTGTGGGTTGGCTGATTTCTCTTGCCCTGTTCATCCCCGGTCTGGCTGTGTCCTGGCGTCGTCTCCACGATATGGGCAAAGCCGGCGGCTGGTACTTCTTCGGCTGGGTACCCCTGGTAGGCTGGATTTTTATGATTATCTGGTACTGCACCAAGTCCGAGCCTTTTGACAACCGTTTCGGCCCCTATCTCGGCTGATCTGATTAAAACTTATCGGCGCACCGGAAATCCCGTGAACGGGGATTTCCGGTGCGTGTTTTTTCCCGGGGGATGACGGGGGAGATGAACCTTGCGGGGGAGGGGAATGTTTGAAATGGAGAAAGGGGTCGCTCAGACGCCTCTCTCACCGACATTTCAACTGTTTTATTGACGAGAGAATGGGAATCACAGGTTTATTGCTGCTTCAGGCTGCCGCCGCGACAGAACCGGACGGGGGCGCGCCTCATCTGGAAAAGGTCGCCCAAAACACGGTCATACCGAGCCATGACTTCGCGGTGTGGCTGTTGGGAATCGTTGACAAGTGTCTCGACTTTCTCGGGCTTTCCCACGACAAAACGGTGGAGGAGATAATCTACACCGCCGTGATTCTCGGTGTGTCGTTGCTGATTGGTGTGGTCATAAAGAAAATCGCGCTTTTCATTGTCAGGAAGCTCGTGGCGTTGCGCCATGGGGAGGTTTCACGGGAACTGCTCGCGCAGCGGATGTTCAGCCGGTGTGCCCATTTCATTCCCCCGTTGGTGTTCCTTTGCCTGATACCTTTCGCTTTCACCTCCGACAACCATCTGCTGTCCTGGATTCTGCGTATAGCCGGTGTGTATCTTCTGATAACTGTCGGTATGGCCATATGCGCGGTGTTTGAGTTCGCATGGATTCATTTCAACAAGCATGACAACCAGAAAAATCTCCCTCTGAAGGGGATTCTCAATGTCGGACGGGGGATAGTCTGGATTGTAGTGTCGATAATAGCGATTTCGATTCTGATAGACAAGTCACCGATGACATTGCTGGCCGGTCTTGGAGCGTTCGCGGCGGCATTGATGCTGATATTCAAAGACTCGATACTGGGTTTTGTGGCAGGAATACAGCTGTCTAACAACGATATGCTGCGAGTGGGTGACTGGATTGTGGTGCCATCCACCATCGCCAACGGTATTGTGATCGATGTCACCTTGACTGTGGTCAAGGTGCGCAACTGGGACAACACGATAGTGATGCTCCCACCGTACACGCTGGTCTCCACCTCCTTCCAGAACTGGCGCGGAATGCAGGATTCGGGCTACCGTCTGTTTAACCGCAGCATCTACATAGATCAGTCGACGATTCGTCCTGCCACAGACCAGCTGCTTGACCAGGTGGTGAAGATTTACCCGGTGATGGCTGACTTCGTTAATGCCCGTAAAGCCGCCAAGGCCAAAGGGGAGGGGAATGTCTACAACCCTTCGACCGAGCCTAACGGGACCATTGACACCAACCTGGGGCTTTTCCGGGCATATATCTGCGAGTATCTGCTCCATCATCCGCAAGTCGGGGTCGGCCAGGACCTTCTGGTCAAGCTGGAGGCCGCCACCGAGTACGGCCAGCCGCTCAACATTTACTTTTATTCCAAGATGACGGCATGGACCAAGTATGCCGCCCTCGGGTCGGAGATATATGAGCATATCGCTGTCGCGGCGCAGGATTTCGGAATCACCCTCTACAATGCGCCTGACCGCAACCATTTCACTGTCAGCACCCAACCGATGGAGGCTGCCCCGGTGTTGAAGACAACCTGAGCAGTCGTCCGGGGACTTCAGGGGCATTGGATTTAGATGATAAGTAATTCGTGATAGGTATCAAAGAGCCTGCACAAACCGCTGATGGTGTGTGCAGGTTTTTTGCAGATTTAGAAAACGTTAACACAAAATTAGGTTTATTGGACTTCAAAAGGTTGGTATTCAGGGGCGATTTGAGTAACTTTGTGCGTAATTCAATCAGCAGATAATATAAAAGTGATTTTGCTATATGCATGACTGATATAGTCTGTATGGAAATCCCTTGCTTGATGCTGAATTTTGCTATGGCGAATGTCATTGACCTCGCCCGAAAAAACAACAGAGTGATGACCAAAAAAATATGCCTTATCATAATGGTTACGTTTGCCGCTGTCATATCGATGTCGGCAGCGAAACCATCTCCCGCCAAGAAAAACATTCCCATAAAGACTGTGACCGCGACAGTTGCTTCAGCTCACGCTGCTGAGGCTGATGAGATGACTCTCGCTGCGGTTTCCAAGACAAACCCTTTTGAAATTGTCCCAGCTGCCGGTATGGAGATACTCGGCGATATCGAGGGACAATCAGAAGATGACTTCGCCATGATCGATGACATGCTCAAATACGCGCGCAAGTTTATGGGTGTGCGTTATGTGCGTGGAGGCCGTTCGCCCAAAGGATTCGATTGCTCAGGATTCACATCATACGTCTACAGCCAGTTCGGCTTCCAGCTTTCCCCCTCTTCGTCAACCCAGTACACCCAGGGTAAGAAAATCAGCCGTGATGAGGTGCAGCCGGGCGACCTGCTGTTTTTCACCGGTCGCGCCGCCCGCTCGGGACGTGTGGGGCATGTGGCTATCGCCGTTGACTCCGATCCTGTGAGTGGAGAGATAACCTTCATTCATGCCGCCCGCACCGGCATCAAGATAGACAAGATAACAGCGCCGTATTACGCCGCCCGCTTCCTGGGTGCCCGTCGCGTGATCGGCCAGTAAGAACTACCTTCTTACCAATTAAATTAAACAGACCGAATTCCGGTAATCCCATTGAAAACGTGTAGAGGCTGTGTCGATTGACACGGCCTCTTTTTTGATATTCCCGCTTCTGCTGTATCAAAAAAGATTCCTTCGGAATCCGCTGGCGGGGAAATGCAACCGTGGGTTACCGCTTCGGGGCGCCCTCAAGGGGCTTCCCTCCGCGCCAACCCACGGCTATTCAGATAAAGGATTCCTTCGGAATCGTGAGGGGGTGGAATCTTCCGGTGAGTGCGTGATGGTATCAGTAATGGTTCAGGTAGGGTAAGGGGTGACTTTGGGGGATTATTATGAGAAAGTGATGGGAATGGAATGCTGTTGATAGCGGAATGGGAATCTGTTAATAAAAGTTGGGCGTTAAGCCATCTGAGAGGGATGGTTGTTGTATGATTGAACCATTAATAATGAAGATTATGACTTACTCGGAAATTATCAACAGCCAGCCTGTCGTACTTGTGGAATTTTTCGCGACATGGTGTCCTCATTGCCAGAAAATGATGCCTGTAGTGGCACAGGTGAAGACATTGCTTGACGGGAGGGCCGCAGTTTATCAGCTTGACATCGACCAGAACCAGCAGACCGCCGAGGAGGCTGGCGCCAATTCCATCCCCACGTTCATTTTGTATCGCGACGGGAAAGAGGTCTGGCGTCATAGCGGAGAGATCGACGGAGAAGTTCTGCTGTCAAAAGTCGAATCGGCGCTTTGATATGGCGGAGTGTTCAGTGATTCACTGATTGTATAACCGGATTGATTAATAGCGACCTATGATGGAGAAGCGGCAACCTAACATATTTTCAGACTGGCTCGGATTGCTGGGTGTCCCACACACGGCGGCTTATTCCGATGGTAGGTTTGAAGGGATGGCGTTCAAGTCGCTTTTCGGGTTGCAGCAACTGCTCAAGGAATACGGGATTGACAGCGAAGGCTTCCGGCTGAAAGATAAGTCGGAACTTTCGCGTCTCGTGGCTCCCTTCATCGCGGTCACACCTGATGGCATGGTGATAGTGACTTCCTTGCCTGACACGGGGGCGGATGGCGCTCTGCAGGATGGGGAGGTGGGCTATATGACTCAGGGGGTGACGGAAAAGATGCCGCTCCAGAAGTTTCTGGCAGCCTGGGATGGAACAGTGTTTTGCGCTTATCCTTCTGCCGGGGCTTGCGAACCTGATTATACCAACCATCGCCGTGACGCGATAATGACGCGGTTGAGGGATTACGGGATAGTCATCGGAGTGGCGTTTCTGTTTGTATACCTGTTCATAAGCAACGGGATATGGAGGCATTTGTCAACGGTGCTTGTGGCGTTGTTTGACATCGTAGGACTGGGACTGACATACATGCTGGTACAGAAATCGCTGAAGATAAAGAACCGGGCGGCCGACAAGGTTTGCGGACTGCTTGAGGAGGGTGGCTGTGACACTGTGCTTGAGATGAAGGCCTCGAAGTTTTTCGGGATTTTCGGCTGGAGCGAGGTGGGATTCGCGTATTTTTCCATCAGCCTGCTGGTATTGCTGATGTTCCCGGGGGATATCGGCGCATTGGCGTTGTGTAACCTCTGTTGCCTGCCATTCACATTCTGGAGCATTTGGTATCAGAAATTCAGGGCCAAGGTCTGGTGTACGTTATGTGTGAGCGTCCAATGCACTCTGTGGCTTCTGTTCTTCTGCTATCTCGGAGGAGGATGGCTGAAGGAAGCGTTCCCGATATCGATTTCATTCTTTGTGATTGGAATCCTGTATGTGACGGCTTTGCTTGTGCTTAACAAAATCCTACCACGTTTCGGCGTTAATGAGTGATTTGTGAGACATATGGACAAGATGAGAGGCATTAAAGAGATAAAGCGGCCCGAGCTTGACAAGAGCGATATTTTGACTGTCATGGAGCTTAACAATATCCGCTTCTCGATGAAGCATACGGTGCTGACACCTGAATTGCTGGAGGAGAAGCGGGGCAAGGGAGCCGGAGGGTGACAGGCCGGTGTCCTCAAATGGTGGCAGGATGAAATAAAATCGTTAACTTTGCGCTTGGGAAAAATCCCGTTAGAGATTTTAGCGATGAAGGACAACGAGAAGGAATTACTGCCATTGGTGGATGAGACAGGCCGGGAAATCGGGATGGCAACCCGGGGAGTTTGTCACGGGGGAAGCATGCTGCTCCATCCTGTGGTACACCTGCATGTGTTTAATTCCAAGGGGGAGCTTTACCTGCAGAAACGTCCGGAATGGAAAGATATTCAGCCTGGGAAGTGGGATACGGCTGTCGGGGGACATATGTCGCCCGGAGAGAGCGTCGAGGAGGCATTGCGGCGCGAGGCCAAGGAGGAGCTTGGCATAGAGGGATTTGTAGCTGAACGGATTTGCGGGTATGTTTTCGAAGGAAATGTAGAGAGGGAGTTTGTCAATGTTTTCAGAACCGTGATAGATGAGATGCCGTGTCCTTCTGACGAGTTGGACGGAGGTGGTTTCTGGTCTGCCGTTGATATAGCAGAGAATCTTGGGAAAGGGATATTCACTCCGAATTTCGAACAAGAATACTGCAGGATATTTCTTGAGGATTGACTCTGATTCCGTTTGTGCGGATTCTTTTACATAGTCAATATCTCTTCAACAGAGATACTTAATTGCGGCGCAAAGTTAACCATTTTTCTGCAAATGAGCAAATCCCCTCAGACCGCCAACCATGTCAGACATACTCCATTTTTTATAAAATATTAATTTCATTTAAGCAATGCTTTCTGACATAACCACAATTTGATAGAGCTTACATTGTTATATTGAACATCTTTAATCTCAAATATATATCAATTTTCTATCCTCTCCCCATCTCAAGTTCCCAGCCGAATTTAAACAAATAACCAATTTTCTACTCATTTATAGCGGTCTTGTCCATACGGTATGCCACACTGACGATGTGACAAAAATTCACAATTGTTTAACAACGGGAGCCGATTACAGCTTTTGCCCCTCTGATTATCATAGTCTTTGTATTAATCAATATCTCTGTTGAAGAGATTGCTTGATTCCGTTACCAATCATAGGCATTTTTCGTATGAAATCTGCACTACATATTCTTTCAAAACCGTCGGTTATGGGGAGAATGCCCTAACCGAGGGGTCGGGAAGAATTGTCGAGACTTTAGGATGTAGATAAAAGCATAATAAGTCAAATGGTTGATATGAAGCTTGTTAGTAATGGGGAAATTTTGGATTTTTTCAGACGTAGGATAGAAAACCTCACTGGAAATTCCGCCAAGGAATACAACAAGGTATTCACATCTCTTTCAAGTTTTGTTCCTGCCGATACTTCTACGCTTTCCTCGCCCGCAAAATCAATAATCGAGGATTGGTGTGTGTATCTCATTAATGGGGGGCTTACAAAAAAGACTGTCACGCATTATATAGATATAGTATCGGGATTATACAGTGCGGCAGTGAACGAGGGACTGGTTGGCCCCACAGATGTGTTCAAGACATTGAAGGCATCGGTGAAATACGCGGATGCTTTCAAGCCGATTGTCTCGATCAGTGAGGCCGATTATGGAAGACTGCGCAATCTCGCATGTGTCAGTCACAGGTTGCCGAAAGATATAGGGCTGTTTGTCGATATTTTCATCGTGTCGTTGCTGACCGGCTGCAAGTCTCTGATAGAGGTGGCGATGCTTAAAAAGAATGACCTTTTAGGCCATACACCACAGGTGGTTTCCATCCTGGAACGATATTGCGAAAGTAATCGAAGATACATATTCCCTTTGTCCCAGCCGACACGGACTCCCAGACAGCTTGAGAATTATGTGGCCACGGGAATAATGTGTGCCTTGGAGTCGCGAGGCATCCGTATGTTCGGCTCGTTGTCGGATACAGCCAGAAGCTATTGGGCTTACGCGGCAATGAAGTGTGGCCTGACCCCTTCGGCGATACATTCCATTCTGGGGGCATATCCCAGGGCGTTGCCGCTGCTTGGGGTGACTGCTGGTCGGATGAATGAAGTGGCCGACAAGGATTCGGTCATAAAGACTGTCGGTGAGACTATATTGTCCAATCCGTTCAACTGGTATGCCATGAAGTTGAGATCGAGAGTGACGATGGATGATATCAGGAAGCGATTCAAGCTGTTGGAAAAGGAGATTGACTGCCCGGAATTGTTCTATCCCAGTTGTGAGATTGCCAGAC
>URLF01000014.1 GCA_900548705.1 uncultured Porphyromonadaceae bacterium
CAACGGACGGATGCGATGGTTCATCAGTCGTGCCACCAGGTCATGATCCTCGCATCCCCAGCCGAGATAACTCTCGTCATAGCCGTTAACAGCCAGCAGGTCGCTGCGCCAGAAAGCCATGTTGCATCCCCTGTATTTCAGCCTGGCAGGGGAGAGGAGGTTTATCGCCTTGGCGAGGAATCCGGAGTGGATGGCGTTTTTGCGGTTTGAAATGCCGTGAATCCATGGGGTGATTGTCACGGAGGGATCGGCGAATATTTTTTCAGTGAGTTCTTTCTGAATCAACACACGGCTTCCGCAGACGAAATGCCCCCTGACCGCAGCAGCAGCATGGTCGGCGATGAATTCGGGATGCAGCATAATATCACCGTCAATCTGCACGATGTAATCACCCTTAGCCCGGGCTATTGCCTTGTTGCGTATGGTGGCAAGCCTGAATCCCTCATTCTTCTGCCAGACATGCACCACCGGGAATTTTGCCTCTTTGGTGAACCGGTCTATCACTTCCGGGGTCGAGTCAGTCGAGCCGTCATCAGCGATTATCACTTCATAAGGACTGGATGTCTGACGCAAAACGCTGCGCAGGCAAACATCGAGTGCTTCCGGTGAGTTGTATGTGGATATGATCAGGGAGATTCTCATCAGTCTGTAAATTTGCAGTTGTGATCGGCTTACGATATTGATTGATGGTCATCCTCTCGTCTGCGAGGGGAGATGAGAGAAATGGAATAGCTTGTCAGTCTCGTATATAAGTGACAGCAAGGGAGGGTGAAGAGTGTCAGAACCGGCCAGCCGTGTCAATTCATTTTTAAGTTCAGGCGCGGTGTCGAGCAGACCGGGGTATTTACGGAGACGTTTGCAAATCCTTCCGGCGATTACCTTGCGCTGAATGGGCGATAGGTCAAGCCAATCAGCCATCTCGGCTACAATCTGTGTTCCTTCCGTGTATGTCTTTCCTGCCTTGGACGCTGATGCGGAGACCTTCTGAGGATGCTGTCTGAAATAGTTGAGTTTCCGACATACCTCTATCGCGTCCCCCTTCCGGGCGAGCTGCGACCAGAACAGCCAGTCGCCACAGAATCTCATTTTCAGGTAACGCTCTGTGATTTCGGGCGCGGCGTCGCGGCGAAACACCACCATTGATGCATTATATATGAGATTGTTGCGCAAAAGTTTGCGTAATGTCAGTTCCCTGCCGGTGTAGGACTCTGTCGAGCCTGCGCGTTTTCCATACTTGTCCCAGTCTGCTCCCGGGATATGGTTGCCAAGACTGTCTATCATGTTTGAACCGGAAAAGGCCATGACCGCGGCCGGATTCTCTTCCAGAAGATTCACAAGAGTTGACAGGAAATCCTTTTCGGCATAATCGTCGCTCTCGGCGATCCAGATGTATTTTCCCCGTGACAGTTCTATCCCCTTTTTCCATTGAGCGAAAGTGGTGCCGGAATTCTTCTCGTTGAAGACTATCTGGCTGACTTTGGGGTGGGAGCGGTATCGCTCTATTATCTCACGGCTGTTGTCTCCTGAGCAATCATCAAGCAATATCACCTCGATGTCATCATATTCCTGACCCGTCACACTCTCGATTCTCTCCTTGAGATAGGGAGCGTGATTGTAGTTGGGTATTATGACAGAGACTGTGGGGTGCATGCTTCTTGGTTGTGGCGTTAGGCAACAACTTTGCAAAAATAATATAAAAAAATGGATTCCGATTTATCCGGAATCCATTTTTTATGGCTGTCGCGCAAGGCGCGTCGGTTTATTCAAACTCGATGAGGGCCGCGTCTGTGCCTACAACCTCGTCGGGTGCCACGAACACACGCTTCACGGTCAGGTCGCGGTCGGCCTCAAGGTCGTTCTCCATCTTCATAGCCTCGTATACCATCATGATCTGGCCTTTCTTCACTTTGTCGCCAGGTTTGACGTTGATTTCGATGATACGGCCACCCATGGGTGCGCGGAACACTTCACCGGTGATGGGAGCGTCGTCGGCTGCACTCTTGGGGGGAGCGGCTGCAGGAGCTTCTGCCTTGGGAGCCTCAGCGGGCTGCTTGGCCTTGTATTCTTCTTCACGACGGTTGCGGAGGAACTTGTTGGCCACATTGGGCAGGAGTTCGAGAAGGAGGTATTCCTCGGAGTTGGATGCCAGGGGCACACCGCCGAGGTCTGCGACTTCGGGATTGGCCGGCTTCTTGTAGGAAGACACGTCGTAAGGCTTCTCTGTGGGGTCGCCGGTGATTTTCTCGCGGAAAGCGGGGTCGATGGCGACGGGAGTATGGCCATATTCACCCTTGACCAGGGAGATGAACTGGTTGTTGGCCTGGGTGTAGTCGGGATTGCCCTTGCGGCGGTCCATAGCGAGCAATACGGCCTGTGAACCTACAATCTGACTGGTCGGGGTCACGAGGGGCACCAGACCTGCGTCGCGGCGAACCTTGGGAATCAGGCGCATGGCGTCGTCAAGCAGGTCGCTTGCCTGGAGAGCCTTCAGCTGGGCGACCATATTGGAGTACATACCGCCGGGAACCTCGGCTTCCTTGACAAGCAGGTTGGGTTTGGGGAATCCGAAGTGGGCCTCGATGGCGTGGCAGGCTTCGAGCAGCTCATCCTCGTTGCCGGCTTTGGCGGCAGCGATGGCTTTGTCGAAGAGGGCGTCCACCTCTGCGGGGAGGGTGTCCTTGAGAGGATCGAACTTCTTGGGGAATTTGTCCTTGTTGAGGTCGAAATCGGCAAGGTTGCGACGGATGCCTTCGAGGCGTTCGCGGATTTCGCCGACCTTCTCCATGTTGACATCAACCTCGATGCCGAGTTTCTTACAGAATACGTAAACAAGCTCGATGGCGGGAGCGGCAGACCCTTCGCCGAACCACCAGATGTTGGTGTCGAGGATGTCGACTCCGTTGAGGATGGCCATAAGCGATGATGCCAGACCATAACCGGGGGTACAGTGGGTATGGAAATCGACGGGCACCTTCACGGCAGCCTTCAGTTTGCCGATAATAGAGGCTGCGCGGCTGGGATTAACAAGGCCGGCCATATCCTTGAGGGTGATGATTTTCGCGCCCAGACGCTCCATCTCCACGGCGAGGTTTACGAAATACTCGTCGGTGAAAATCTTCTTGGGAGCTGCTGGAGCCTCTTCTTTCTTGCCGAAGAGTGAGCTGAAGAAACCTTTCTTCTTGGGGGCTTCGGCGGGTGCTTCCTCTTTGGGATCGACGGTGTAGCATACGGCTGCGTCGGCGATGCCGCCAAGCTCGTTGATCAGGCGTATTGACTCCTTTACGTTGTCGATGTCGTTGAGGGCGTCGAAGATACGCATAATGTTGAGGCCGTTCTTGATGGCCTCTTTATAGAATCCTTCGAGTACGGTGTCGGGGTAGGGGACATAACCGAAAAGGTTGCGGCCACGGGAGAGAGCCGACAGGAGTGATTTCCCGCCGATTGCCTTGGAGATGGTACGCAGGCGGTCCCAGGGGGATTCGTCGAGATACCGCATCACCGAGTCGGGCACCGCGCCGCCCCATACCTCCATGATGTAGAATCCTGCATCCTTGTAAAGGGGGAGCAGAGGGTCGATGTCTTGCTGTTTCAGACGGGTGGCAAACAGTGACTGCTGGCCGTCTCGCAGGGTTAAATCCCTGATTTTTAACTTCTTCTCCATAGTTGATAGCTCTTTATGGTATAAAACTACATGCAAACTTAATGATTTTTTTTGAATTTTCAACAAGGTTGGCGAAAAATAGCGTTGATATAGTGAAAATTCCGGAAATTCTCCTTAACTTTGCAAGTGCAAATCAACATTCCCGCCGCCCTTCTCGTGAATCGGAAAAGGTCGGGGGCTCTCCTATCGGAATTTATTGAAAACCTTAAGTATAATAAGTGAGAGATGTTTAATTTCTTCAGGAAGAAGCCGGTCGAACGGCCTGAGCTTTTTTTCCATACCGACATTCATTGCCATCTGATTCCGGGTATCGACGACGGCCAGCGTGAGGCTGACGGCGGTGCTGACCTCGTGGCCCATGAAAAGGAATGGGGAATAGAAAGGATAATCGCCACCCCTCATGTCACCCAGGACACATTCGAGAACACTCCCGCCACGATTGAACCGGCTTTCAATAAATTAAAGGAGGCAGTTGCCCGCAGGGGGGTGGAGATAGAGCTGCTTCATTCCGCCGAATACCGGATGGATGCCTTCTTTACCTCCCAGCTTGAACAGGGACTTGTCAAGCCGATGCCTAACAATTACCTGCTTGTCGAAAACTCCTTCATCCAGGAGGCCTGGAATCTTGACAAGATGCTGTTTGACCTGAAAATGAGGGGTTACAAGCCGATTCTCGCCCATCCCGAACGCTATATATATTACTTCCCCAAAAAGGAGCGTTACCGCAATCTCCACGATGCCGGCACGTTGTTTCAGATCAACTTGCTGAGCCTCGCCGGAAATTACGGTAAGGAGGTGAAACAGATGGCCGAGCATCTCATCGAGTGCGATATGGTGGATTTTGTCGGCACTGACATGCACAATCACAAACATTGCGCCACACTGGAGCAATATCTTGAATCGAAAGATTACCGCCGTCACGCCGCCAAGCTTTCTGGCCGCGTCTTCAACGACTCCGCCTTCTAAACTCGACCGACTGTAACCTGTCGTGTGTCAAGACAGTTGCTGGCGCACGGATTCCTCATGTATGACGGCCAGGAGAGAACGGATGAAATCAGGGGAAAGCCCCAATGCTTCCGCTTCGGCCACACGTTTGGTCATAAGCTTGCCGTAGCGGTCAGGCTGCACGACGGTCATTGAATGGGATTTCTTGAAATTGCCAATTTCCCGGGCCACTTCCATACGTCTTTGGATGAGAGCCATCAGCTCGTCATCAATCTGGTCAATCTGGTTGCGAAGAGAGGCGAGCTCTGAGGTGTCATTGTTCTGGTCGAGGTTATGGCGGCGGAGCCTTTTGAGCATCCCGTCAAGTTCGGCAGGGGTGATTTGCTGGCTGCTGTCGCTAAGTGCTTTTTCCGGTGTGGGATGCACCTCTATGATAAGTCCGTCGAATCCGCGTCCGAGAGCTTGCCGGGCAATAGGTTCGACAAGTTCGCGTTTCCCACCTATGTGGCTTGGATCTGACAATATCTGCAGGGAAGCTCCCACACGTCGTCTCAGTTCCATAGGAATCTGCCATTGCGGCGGATTGCGGTAATATGGATTTCCATACGCGCTGAATCCACGGTGTATCGCAGTCATCCTTCTTATGCCGGCATTGTAGAGCCGTTGAATGGCTCCAATCCACAATTCCAGATCCTGATTGGCGGGATTCTTCACGAGGAATCTTAGGGACGCCACATCTACATTATGATTTGATGCCCACTCACGGGCCGCGTCCGCGATTTCCTGCACCGCGAATGGATTTGTGGTGGTGCGGGCTCCCAGCCAAAGGATATCAACCCCATTGTCAAGCGCCTCTTTCAGATGCTCGGCCGAGGCTACTTCAGTCGCTGTGGGCAGTCCGGAGGCCTTTCGCGCTTCAGTCAGCCATTGCAAGGCATCACGTCCTTTTCCCTCGAAACACCCCGGATGGGTACGGGGTTTCCATACTCCGGCTCGGAAAGCTGCCACTCCGATTTCAGCAAGAGCGGTTGCTGTGGTCATCACTTGTTCCGCGCTTTCCGCGCTGCATGGACCGGCTATTATGACTGGCAGGCCGTCGGCGGGTGCGTCGACAGCGGGAAGCAGTCCTGGGAAAAGTCCTTCCGAGACACAATTCCCGGACATATGTGTGTGGTCGGGATTATTCACTATGCAAAGTTACATCTTTTTTTACTTCTGTGGCGAATTTTATCCTTTTATAATATATGGAGGAAATGAATCGATGTCCGGAGGTAATCCCGGATGGAAAACAAAAAACTCCCGACACCGTTATGAGGCGTCGGGAGTTGTATGTGGTTTATGTCAGTTTGTCAGTTTTTGGATGACATTTTTTAGTTGCCGGGGACGAAGATTACGATACGGTTCCAGTCGTTGGTCTTGTAAGGCTGCTGGCTGCTGCCTTCGGCATCGATCGAGAGTCGGCTGGCGTTGATTCCGTAAGTCTTGGTGAGGACATCGTAGACGGCCTGTGCGCGACGTTCGGAGAGCTTCTGGTTGTATTCCGAGCTACCGGTATCCTTGTCGGCGTAACCCTTGATGAGTACCTTCACGTCAGGATTGTTCTTGAGGTATTCGGCGGTGTTGTAGACATTGACCATCTCCTCGTCGGAAATCTTGGCTGAATTGATAGTGAAGCGTACGGTCGACATAAGGGGTGCGGAAGCGACTTCGGGGCAATCAGGCTGTGTGACCTCGGGGCAGGGGAGCTGGGCTTCAGCGGCTGCGAGGGCAGCGGCTGTGGTGGCGAGTTCACCACGGAGGTTGTTTACCTGGTTGTTGAGTGAGGCGATGTAAGCCTGGTCCTTGCAGGCGTTGTATGCCTGATAGTTCACGCCGCCAAGGTTGAATGAGAAACCTCCGATGGCCTGGATGTTGACATCGACGGGAGCATCGACGGCTGCGCCGTTGACATTGTCGCCGTAGAATGAAGCGCGGCCTTCAGGGAAGAAGTCACAGTAACGGCAGAGGCGGAAGCGGAACTGGATACCGGCCGATACGGGGAGCGCCCACTGGCGGTTGCGGGACTTGCCTTCGCGGTAGACATTGGTGCCTTCCGACTGGATGCCCCATACATATGTGCCTCCGATACCGACGAAGGGAATCACGCTGACGGGACGGTCGGGATTGACACCGCCGAGGGAGTTACACATATCCCACATGAAATCAAAGTTCACATTGGCGAATTTGGCTTTGGAGTAGGAAACGTTGTCCCAGTGCCATGCGCCGCCATAAGCGCTGATACGGAAGGCCATGTAGGGGGAGAACCAGCGGCCGACAGCACCGTTGTAGGTAGCTGTGATATGACGCTTGGCATCGCCCACGGCGAGTTCATTCTCAAACAGAGGCACGTCGATACCGGCACCGAGCTGAATAAACCAGTTGTCATGGCCGTTGACGGCATAATTAGTCTTGCAGTTGGTAACATCTACCACACTGACGCTCTCTTCCTCGACAACAACCGCGTCCTGGGCGTTGGCACTGAAGGATGCCAGAAGCCCGCAACAAAGAGCTGTCGTGGCAAAAAATAGTTGCTTTTTCATCACTCGTAAGTTTTTGGTTCTACAATTCATAGAGCTGTTGATTGAATCAGCCGGTTTTTGCCCGGACTGAGTAAAAGGGGTTAAGCAAAGTTATCAGATAAACAAGGGTATCATTTTTTTGGTTCATTAAGGAAATGTTAACGGCTCCTCGAAGGAGCGGCCAGCCCTCTGGCACGTTAAAAATATTTCGGTAATATCCCTGCCCGGTATTATCCATTATCGCATTATCCATTGCCCCTAAAAACTAAGGACCGACCCTCGCGGACCAGTCCTTTAGTTTTTCCTCGGCGTTTTCAGCCTACGGATAACAAACCTAACATAAAACACGATTATTATCTTCTTTGAAACGTGAGACAGGTCTATCGCCTGAATCACTAATACTAACCCTAAAAACTAATTCCTTAAAATAAATCAAACAAATCCTTTTGTCTTTAATCCTATCCAGACGCTCCTCATTGTCGAGGCGTCTGAAAAATTTCACAATGCAAAATTATAACAGAAAGTCGGGTTTGTCAAGAGTCTGACAGTCCGATATGGTGGTAATATAGATGGATATAGGCATAAAACAGGATATATTCCCTGATTATCAAATATATAATAATTTCAAAATATAGATAAATATAGAGATTGATATAGGTAAAAATGGCCTATATTCATTCATTTTCTTTTGAATACAACTGACCGTAGAGGCTACTGTCAGGGCTTTTACCGTTATGATTCGAGCAAATTGAGGCGTTTGCGCCTGTCATTGATTTCGATTCTTGAGGATGTGTAGTCGAGCAGTCCGGCTGACTTCATTTCTGTCAAGGCCGCGATGAGCGACTGGCGCGGCACGCCAAACACAGAATAAAGGTCGCGTTGTCGGCATTCCATCGTGATGTCTTTGCCGTTCAGTTGGGTGAGGGCGACGACCCAGTATGCGATACGTTTGCGGAGGTCTCCGGAAGTCAGAGCCAGAACCCCGTCGGTCGAGAGCTGGGCGTTCATCGACAGCATGTTCAGGTAGTTGAAAAGAAAGACACTGTCGGAATTGATGATTTCGATGTATTCTTTCTTGTCGATTTGCATTATTCCGCATGAGCCGATAGCGGTGACTGATGCCGGATAGCGGGTGGTGCGCCCGAAGAAGAAGTCCGGGGCGATAGGTTCGGGTGCCTCCAAAGTCTGGGAGACCTTGACGTGGCTGTCGGCATTGGAAATAGTCATTCTGACCTTTCCGGAGACAACGGTGGAGAGGTGGGTGCATAAATCTCCCGCCGATATGATACGTTCATTGTCGGTGTATTTCAGGAAATGAAAGCGGTGTTTGCCGAGGATTTCCGATAATTTGTTGTATGAGACGCCATGGAAGAGTGGCATCTGCATAAGTGTCTGGAACATACTGTCCATCTGTCAGGTTATTGAGGGTATTGGGTATGAACTCTTGGGGATATGAGAATTATATCATACATGGTGGAAAACCATATAGTATAAAACAATCCGGAGCGAGGTAAAGTTATCGTGGTGTCAGATTCTCTTTCTGGACTTGTTTTTCTCCATACGGTAAATCTGGTAAGAATTGACGGTATTATGCCATGCGACATAGGCTGCGGGAGCCGCCGACACGACCGGGTTTAGGAATGTCAGGGCCAACCATATGGCAAGCACGGTGTTTTTTTGTCCGAGGCTCTGAGCTCCTGATACCTTGTCGCCGAAATGTCCTCCGATTTTACGGCCTGTGTAGAAAAGAAGCACACAGACAACCAGTGAGATAGCTCCCAGCCATATGATTTCAGGCAATTTCTCTGCGGGTTGGCGCAGTAGGAAACTTACTGAGTTGCCGACGACAATTATCAATGCGACAGCCCATATGTAGAATGACAATCCCTGATGGTTGGCTATCCCGGAATGGATGCGTGGGGAAAAACGCTGGAGCAACAATGCCAATGCAAGCGGCCCGATAATCAGGGGCAATACGCTGACACTTATCGACATGGTTGACTCAAGGAATGTGATTCCCGCGTCCGGTTCCATATAAGAGAGTAGAGCTGGGGCGAGAAACGCCACAGATATATGGCTGAAAAGGGAGTATGTGGCCACTTTTGATACTGAACCTCCAAGCATTCCCGTGATTACGGGAGCTGCTGTGGCTGTCGGGCAGAATATGCAGATGAATGCCCCCTGGGCGAGTTCCTGGCTGAAAGGCGCGATGGCGAAATACACACCGACAGCTCCCAATATCTGCACAGCCAGGAGCCACCATATGTATGGCCCGGTATGGAAATCGCTTACTTTCACCCGGCAATAGGTGATAAGCAGCATTATGAAAATCAGATATTTGGAGAGGAACGCGATATAATGGATGTATTCGTGGAAAACCAGGCCGATCAGCATGGCAATCGGGAGCATCCAGGGTTTGATTTTTTGTCTCAGTGTTGCAATTTTCATAAGACAGTTATCTATTTCAGGCGACAAGGACGTAACGCGCGGTGTCAGACCGTCGCGTTACGTCCCTGGTATTAGTTGTTAAGTCGCCCCGGTGGGGCTATGTGATTACATGTATTTCGCGAAATCCACGTTGCGCATGTCGCCGGTCTCGGCGAAGGCGGTGTGGAACGCGTAGGCCGCATAGAGAGTGGCGGGAGTCTGGCCTCCTTTTCCCCTCTTGAGGTAATCCCAGAGGAGTTCGCGGTACATCGGGTGAGCACAATTCTCAATGATTGTCTCGGCACGTTGTACGGGATCCTTGGCGCGAAGGTCGGCGATACCCTGGTCGGTGATGAGGACATCTACCGAATGCTCCGAATGGTCGTGGTGGGAAACGTGAGGCACGATATTGCTTATCAGCCCACCCTTGGTGATAGACGGGCATGAGAATATCGACAGATAGCCGTTGCGGGTGAAGTCGCCCGAACCGCCGATACCGTTCATCATCCTTGTGCCAAGCACATGGGTGGAGTTCACGTTACCGAAGATGTCGGCTTCAAGGGCGGTGTTCATTGCTATCACGCCGAGTCGGCGGATGACTTCGGGATTGTTGGAAATCTCAGCAGGGCGCAGAATGATTTTGTCATGGAAGAAATCCATGTCGGCGAACAGCTGGCTCTCGACCTCGTCGGAGAAGGTCATCGAGCAGGTGCTGGCGAATGTGCATTTGCCGTGGCGGAGCAGTTCGAGGACGGAATCCTGCACAACCTCGGTGTACATCATGAAGTTGGGGAGTTCCTTGTCGAGGCAGAGGTAGTGGAGGACGGCATTGGCCACGTTGCCCACGCCGCTCTGGAGGGGAAGGAACTCTTTGGGAATCCGGCCCTTGCGGTATTCAGAAATGAGGAAGTTAACGACATTGACTCCGATATGTTCCGAAACCTCGTCAGGCTTGGTGAACGCCTTCACCCCGTCAAGCGAATTGGTGCGCACGATGCCGACAACCTTTGACGGATCCACCTTGAGAGTCGGACGGCCGGCGCGGTCTTTGGGGGAGAAGATGGGAATCTCGCGACGGTAGGGAGGGTCGGCGGGAAGATAGATGTCATGCATCCCCATCAACGCCTGGGGAAGAGCCTCGTTAAGCTCGATGAAAATTTTCTTGGCGCGGGGTGCGTAGGTCGGAATGTTGCCGACGCCACAGCCGAGCAATATCTCGCCGTTCTCGTCGATGGCAGCGGCCTCGATGATGGCGAAATCGATGTCCCCGTAGAAGCCGTAGCGCATCTCCTGGGCCATCTCCGAGAGATGACGGTCGAAGTAATGGGTGTCGTGAGCGTTGATGCGCTTGCGCAGGTCAGGGGTGTTCTGATAGGGGGCGCGCATATTGATGGCGTTGTTGCGTGAAAGGACGCCGTCAACATGATCGTTGGTGGAGGCTCCGGTGAAGATGTTCACCTTGAATTCTCTCCCTTGCTCATGCTCGCGGGCAGCTTTCGCGGCAAGCGCTTCGGTGATGCTCTTGGGGTTGCCGGGGGCTGTGAAGCCCGACAGGCCGAGGGTGTTACCGTTGCAAATCATTTCGGCTGCATCCGCTGCCGAGATAAATTCGTATGCCATGATAGATTGGTTTCAGGTTTTTTTCGTAATTTTGCGCAAAAATAAAATATTTGTGCATCACTGACAAATTTATTCAGGTGTTTTTCGGCATATTTCGGTTGTGCCGCTCTGTAACGCCATAATAATCAGATGGAAAAAGACAAAAAACTCTTCATAGAAACCTACGGTTGCCAGATGAATGTCGCTGACAGCGAGGTTGTGGCGTCGATTATGGGGGTAGGCGGCTACACCGCCGCGTCAACCCCCGAGGAGGCCGACGCGATATTGCTGAACACCTGTTCCATCCGCGACAACGCGGAGCAGAAGATTGTCAACCGCCTGCAGTATCTCGCGTCGCTGCGCCGCAAGAAATCCGGGAAGCTTATCCTCGGTGTGATAGGCTGTATGGCCGAGAGGGTCAAGGATTCGCTGATTGAGAACCACGGAGTTGACCTTGTTGCAGGTCCGGACGCTTATCTCGATCTACCCAACCTTTTCTCTGCCGTTGAAGCAGGCCAGAAGGCCATAAATGTGGAGCTTAGCACAACCGAGACCTACCGCGACGTGATTCCGTCACGAATCGGGGGAAACCGAGTAAGCGGCTTTGTAAGCATTATGCGCGGATGCAACAATTTCTGCTCCTATTGCATTGTGCCTTACACTCGTGGTCGTGAACGCAGCCGTGAGACCGGAAGCATCCTCAATGAGGTCGCAGACCTGAGGGAACGCGGTTTCCGTGAGGTGACCCTGCTTGGCCAGAATGTCAACTCTTACCGGTACAAAGGTGAGGAGGCTGCCAAGTATGCCTCCGAGGGACGCGACGAGGTGGATTTCCCCCGCTTGCTTGAGCTGGTGGCGCTTGCGGCTCCCGATATGAGGATTCGCTTTACCACCTCCCACCCAAAGGATATGAGCGACGACACCATCGATGTCATCGCCAGTTATCCCAACATCTGCAACCATGTCCATCTGCCCGTGCAGTCCGGTTCAGACAGTGTGCTGAAAGCCATGAACCGCAAATATACCCGTGAATGGTATCTTGGACGAGTAGCCGCCATCCGCAGCCGCATCCCTGACTGTGGGCTTTCTTCCGACCTGTTCACCGGCTTCCATGACGAGACTGAAGAGGATTTTCAGCAGACCTTGTCGCTGATGGAGGAGGCCGCTTTTGATTCCTCGTTTATGTTCAAATATTCCGAGCGCCCCGGAACATTGGCCGCCCGGACTATGCCCGACAATGTTCCGGAAGATGTCAAGATTGACCGTCTCAACCGTATGATAGCCCTCCAGAACCGTCTCTCCGCTGAATCCAACCGTCGAGACATCGGCAAGGTGTTCGAGGTGCTGGTCGAAGGTGTGTCGAAGCGAAGCACTGACCAGTGGGTGGGCCGTACGCAGCAGAACAAGACATGTGTCTTCCCGCGTGGCAATTACCATACCGGCGACTTTGTGAAGGTGATTGTGCGCGACGCGTCATCTGCCACCCTTATCTGTGACCTGGCCGAGTGAGCCATACCTCCGTTTAGGAATTTTAATACATTAAAATGCCCCCAGCTATTGACAAGGGCTTCCTGATGTTGTAATTTTGTACGACAAAATATGGAGAAAAAGAATCAGTCCCGTATGGCCGGTATGGGCGACAGGGTCACTTCCACTATCAGTGTCACCCTGGTGTTGTTCATCCTCGGCCTTGTGGCTTCAATAAACATAACTTTCAGTACCCTTGACCGGGAACTGAAAGAGAAGATGGGATTTACCGTCGTGCTGTGTGATTCGGTGGCTGTCGATAAAATCGACGGACTCCGTCAATTGTGCGCATCTGCTCCCTATGTCTCTGAATATAAGTATCTTTCATCCGAGGATGTCCTGAAGGAGGAGGCCGGAGGTGACGGGGCTGAGTTGGTCAAGATGCTTGGGGTGAATCCTTATTCCCCGATGTTTGACATCAGGGTAAAAAAGGATTGGGCCAATGTGGACAGCATCGCATCGCTTGTGACCCGATGGAAAGGGTTCGATGGCGTGGATGAGGTGTCGGTCAACACCGATATGGTCGAGAACCTGACCCGAAACGCCCGGATGTTCAACACGGTGATGCTTGTGATAGCCGCCGCTTTGTTGCTGATTTCGTTTGTGCTGATCAACAATACCGTCAGACTGACGGTGTATTCGCGACGTTTCCTGATTCACACGATGAAACTTGTCGGGGCTACCCCCGGCTTCATAAGACGCCCCTTCATACTCTCCAATCTCATCCAGGGAATTGTGGCGGGTGCTATCGCGTCCGGTCTTCTCGCAGGGCTGATAGCCTGGGGGAAGAATTGGGATGAGGCTCTTAAACCGTTGCTTCCATGGGAGGCTGTCGGGATTATCTTCATTGCGATTTTTATTGTCGGTATGGCCATATGCGCCCTCGCCGCATTGTTCGCCACCAACCGTTATCTCCGTGCAGATTACGACGAGATGTTTGAATGACGGCAGGCAATTGACAAAACATTTTTATTGAGTTTCCAAATGGTAAGACAACAGAATACCTCCGGCTTGGCTGCCGGGAAAAAGCCCGACAGCAGGCTTGAGAAAGAGACGCAGTCTCAGTTTCCTCTCGGAAAGAAGAATTTCGTGATGATGGCCATCGCCGGCGCGTTGATTGTCATTGGATTCCTGCTTATGCTCGGTGGCAGTTCGACCGAGGAGGCTTTCAATCCCGACATATTCAGTGCGCGTCGCGTTGTTGTCGGCCCTACGATTTCATTCCTCGGATTCCTCTTTATGGGATATGCGATTATCCGTCGTCCGTCGACAGATGGGAAAAACGCCGAGAACGGTGAGGATTCAACAAAGTGATTGAGAAACCAGACTGAAAACAGCTGATATAATGGATTGGTTAGACGCATTGATATTGGGCATAGTCCAGGGACTGGCCGAATATCTTCCCATAAGCTCAAGCGGACACATCGAGATTTGCCGCGAGATACTCGGACTTAATCTTCCCGGAGAGGAGGCTCTCCAGTTGAATGTCGTTCTGCATGTTGCCACGGTGCTGTCAACCCTCGTGGTTTTGTGGCGCGAGTTTGTCCCCCTGTGTACCTCCTTCTTCACCTTCCGCAACGACGCAAACAGCCGGTATGTCTGGAAGATACTGCTCTCATGTGTGCCCGTGGGCATCGTGGGTGTGCTGTTCAAAGATCAGGTGGAGCAATTTTTCGGGGTCAATGAAGGTGGAGGAAACAATCTCACCCTCATAGGTATCTGCTTGTGTGTCACCGCCTGTCTTCTGGCGTTCGCTTATTTCACCAGCCGACGCGGAGGGGCGACCGGCGCTTCCCGTGGACGTGCCCCGATGCTGAAAGGTGACACCGGTGCGACTCCCGGACGCAACATCACCTGGTATGACGCCTTTATCATCGGATGCAGCCAGGCTATTGCCGTGTTGCCCGGTCTGAGCCGTTCCGGCACCACAATCGCTACCGGTATCATAATCGGAGACCGTCGCGAACAGGTGGCACAGTTCTCTTTCTTTATGGTTGTCATCCCGATTCTCGGGGAAGCTCTCCTTGATTTCCGCAAGATGCTTGAGGCTCCCGCGTCGGAAACTGCCCTCGGATGGCTCCCGCTGCTTGTGGGATTCTTAGCGGCATTCATTGTCGGCTGTCTGGCCTGCAAATGGATGCTTGAGATTGTCAAGAAAGGGAAGCTGATTTGGTTCTCGCTTTACTGCGTGCTGGTCGGCATCCTGTGTATCTGCTGGTAAGACCGCACAATACTCAAGTCTGTTAAGAACGTTACAACTATTCTTCACTTGGATAACAACAATAAACCGGCAACCGAAAGTCTCGACCTCCAGCAAGGCCGTGTGTGGGCTGTTGACAAGCCATTGGGCTGGTCTTCGTTCCATGTGGTCAAGAAGCTGCGCGGAGCGTTGTTGTCGCGTGTGCGTCATTCCGGTGTCAGGAAACTCAAGGTAGGGCACGCCGGGACTCTCGATCCGCTGGCTTCCGGCGTGATGCTGATTTGCCTCGGGAAGGCCACAAAACAGATTGACACCCTCCAGGCCGGAGTCAAGGAATATGTGGCCACTTTGCAGTTGGGAGCCACGACCCCTTCGTTTGATCTGGAGACCCCGGTGGACGCGACTTTCCCGACTTCACATATCGACCGGCAGTTGGTGGATGAGGCTGTGAAACGCTTTGTCGGAACCATCAGCCAGGTCCCTCCTGCATATTCCGCCTGCAAGGTGGATGGAAAACGGGCCTACAAGATGGCTCGTGGGGGTGAGGAGGTTGAACTGAAGCCCAAGACGCTTGTAATCGACGAGATAGAGATACTCGGTTTTGATTCAGACAAAATGCTCCTGACCCTACGGATCGTATGCTCGAAAGGCACCTATATCCGTGCTCTCGCCCGCGATATCGGGCAGGCTCTCGGCTCGGGCGCACATCTTTCGGCTTTGCGCCGCACCCGTGTCGGCGATTACAGGATAGAGCGTTGTCTCGACATAGAGGACGCGGTCGCCGGCATCTATCGCTCGGAGATAGTGATTCCTCAGCCAGATGGCTCGCAGCCGACGGTAATCCCTCCAGGAGAATATCATACCGAAGAGAGGAGTGAAAAGGCTGACCGTCGCGACATCCTGTCATACGATGAACGTGTCGCAATAGATTCCCATAACGATTGACATAAAGAGAAAAGAATAATTCTCCACCCAACACAAAATATTCCCAATTACTTCATATGAAACTTTCACAGTTCAAGTTCAAGCTTCCCGAAGCTCTTATCGCCCAGACTCCGTCGATTCACCGTGACGAATGCCGCCTGATGGTCGTACACCGCAAGACTGGAGAAATCGAGCATAAGGAATTCAAAGATGTCATCCAGTATTTCGACGATGGCGACGTGATGGTTTTCAACGATACCAAGGTGTTCCCAGCCCGTCTTTACGGTAACAAGGAGAAGACCGGTGCCCGTATCGAAGTGTTTTTGCTCAGGGAGCTGAATCCCGAGCATAAACTTTGGGATGTGCTTGTGGAACCGGCGCGTAAAATCCGTATCGGCAACAAGCTTTATTTCGGAGAAGATGAGTCGATGGTGGCCGAGGTGATTGACAACACGACCTCCCGTGGCCGTACACTCCGTTTCCTTTACGACGGCCCTCACGAGGAATTCAAGGGTGCGCTGTACGCCCTGGGCCAGACTCCGCTTCCCGAGTATATCAAGCGTGAGGCCAATGAGGAGGATGCCGAGGCATATCAGACAATCTTCGCCAAGAACGAGGGGGCAGTTGTTGCTCCTTCTGCCGGTATACATTTCAGCCGTGAGTTGCTGAAACGACTTGAAATCAAGGGTGTGGAGCAGGGATTTCTTACCGTGCATTGCGGACTCGGAGCATTCCGCGAGATTGATGTGGAAGACCTTACCAAGCACCGTATGGACTCCGAGGACATGTCTGTAACCGAAGGACTTGTGGAGATGGTCAACCACGCCAAGGACAATGGCAAACAGGTATGCGCCGTCGGCACCTCCACTCTGCGCGGTATCGCCAGCGCGGTAAGCATGGGGGGGCATATGAAGACTTACACCGGATGGACAAACAAGTTCATCTTCCCTCCCTACGACTTCACCGTCAGCACCGCCCTCATTACCGGCTTCCATATGCCTTACTCCACGATGCTGATGATGGTATGCGCCTTTGGCGGCTATGAACTCATCATGAAAGCATATGATGTGGCCGTTAAGGAGGGATACAAGTTCGGCGCATACGGCGACGCTATGCTGATTATCGACTGATATTCTATCGATTATGATTATCGAAGAGAGAGAAAGCCGTCGCGAAAGGGTCATTGAGGCCGGACGGCGTATGATGACCGCGGCCCGTACCGCCCCGAAAGCGAAAGGTGTTGACATCCTTGAATGTTGCCTGCTGACAGGCGATGACATCAAACATCTTTCGGAGGTGATGATGCAGCTTTATGAAGAGACCGGCCGCCCGGTCTACAAGCGTGACAGCGCCAACATCCTCCAGGCCGACTGTGTGCTGGTCATCGCCACCCGTTCCCAGATGATGGGACTCAATTGTGGCCATTGCGGCTTCCCTTCCTGCGGCGATAAACCGGCGAATGTCCCCTGTGCGTTCAATCCCACTGACGTGGGCATAGCGATTGGATCGGCTGTGGCCACCGCTGCCGACGAGAGGGTTGATACGCGTGTGATGTTCTCCGCAGGAATGGGAGCCGAGCGTATGGGGCTTCTCCCCGGCTGCTCCCAGTATTTCGCCATCCCGGTATCGGCCTCATCCAAATCCCCCTTCTTCGACCGCTGATTTCCCCGGATTTGGTGTTAGTTACATACCGAGACGGGTTGCGGCCAAAGAGAGAATTGACAGGCGGAGTCCCGGAACCGCCTGGTGGAGGACACGCGCACATGACAAGATTGTCGAACCGGTGGTTATAACGTCATCGACAAGAAGGATATGCCGACCTTTCAGACAGTCAGCTTCGATTACTTTGAACACATCAAGGGACGCCGACCGGCGTTCCTTTCCTGTTTTATGGGTCTGGGTTGTGTGGCTTTTGGAGGCCCGGAGGTTGTAGACTATCGGTAAGCCGGATATTTCACTTATTCCACGGGCTATGTAGTCGGTCTGGTTGTAACCCCGGCGCAGCCTTTTCAGCCAGTGGATTGGCACCGGCATAATCAGATCTATGTCATCGAAAAAACCGGATGGACGGAGTTCCCGGGCAAAACTGCGGGCAAGTTCCCGGTTGATTGCAGGCCGTCCGTTGTATTTCGCGTCGCGAATCAGCTGACTGTAAGGACTGATGTTCTTGTAAAAGAAGTATGAGGCCGATTTCTCTATGGGAGCATTTATGTCGACAAGTTTGTGAAGCAGCTGGTTGTCATCACTAAGATGATAAGAGGTGCGGGGTATGTTCCTCAGGCATTCAAGACATAGTAGAGACTCACCTTTGACCAGCGCCTTATGACATACCGGACAACATACCGGAAACAGCATCCGGGAGAAGTCGAATGCCATATCTTTGCTCATATGCCAAAATTTTTGCCTGAATCCTTTGGCGAAGAGACTGCCCGGTTTGCTGGAAAGGTTCATGAATCCTCACCCCAGGTTGACGGAGATTTGACAATCCTGGCGACAAGCGACGACTCGAAACCACGGCTAAGTCCGGCACGGTACAGTTTGGTGCGCCCCTCATAGGTGTAACCTTCCTTTACTCCACGCGCTTTGGCCATCAGGAACTCTCGGGCGACATCTTCATATTCCTCCTCGTCAATCCCGTCAAACGCCTCGTCAATCACCTCCGCCGGAATCCTTTTCGCTTTCAAGGCGATGGCAATCTTCATTCGTCCCCATTTGTTATAGAGCAGTTTGTCGCGCACAAAGGCTGAGGCAAAACGTGAGTCATCGAAAAAACGCCGTTTCCCGAGTGAGTCGAGAATCCTCTCGCATTCGTCAGGGAACATTCCCCACTTGCGGAGCTTCTCAAGCAATTCATGGCGGCAATGTTCTCCGGCCGCGCAGAGTGATTCAAGCCGTTGCAGGGCTGTTTCCTCAGATATTTTCTTTTTTGGCCGAAAGGAAGCGTTGCTTGCCATATGTGTCACGGATTAAGGTCACCTCTGTGAAACCGAGCGTTTGCGCTTTTTGGCGAAGCTCGGAGGCGTAATCAGGGTTTATCTCAAAGTATATCCTCCCGCCGGGGACAAGTAAATCCCCCTTGGCGCTTTCAAGGATAGCATTATAGAACCGCAAAGGGTCAGAATCGGGTACGAACAGAGCCAGTGCCGGTTCATAATCAAGCACATTTGCCTCCATATGTTGCTTCTCCTTTTCGGCGATATATGGAGGATTGCTGACGATGATATCGAATTGCCTGTTGTCGAGTCCGGCGGGGAGGGTAAGTATGTCGGCATTGATGAAATCCACACCTGCGTGTAGCTGACGGCTGTTTTCCTGCGCCACGGCCAGGGCCGGACGGCTGATGTCGATAGCTGTCACCTGCGGGAAAAGAAGATTTCGGGAGAGAGCGATGGCGATGCATCCCGAGCCCGTCCCTGCATCAAGTACACGAAGGTCTTTTCCCGGATTCTCTTTCACGATGATATCCACCAGTTCGGCGGTCTCGGGACGCGGGATAAGGGTGTCGCGGGTCACTTTCAGCTTCATTCCGTAGAAGTCGGCATTGCCAAAAATCTGCTGGATAGGTTCGTCAGCCAGCAGCCTGTCGATGATTCCCGAGATTTTTCCGGTTATGAACTCACTTACCGGTTCATCCTGACGGATTGCGATTTCTACCGGATTCCATCCCTTCAGATTCTCGAAGATGATGCGCGACATCTCCCTGGCTTCCCCCCGTCCATATTTGGGTTCGAGGCGGCTGATAATCCACGCAATCACTGATTTCAGTGGGGTGGAGGATTCGGTCGGTTGATTGTTGATGGTTTCCATATCTTTAATAACACGCTTCATCACAATCCGGCGGGAGCGGACTGACTGTTTTGTCAGATTTCAATCAGATGGTCGGCCTTGAAATCGCGGATAGCGCGGGTGCCTATCACCTCGTCCCATCTCATGGGGGAAATGCCGTTGCCCGGACGTTTCACCGTCAGGTTCTCCTCCGTGAGGAGTTCTCCGGCCTGTATGTCGCGGGCGGCGATGATGCTTTTGCGCGCTATCTCGATGTTGGGGCGTTCGGAGCCGGAGACATGCTTCTCGCCGTTTCCGATGGCCTGTTCTATGTTGCGGATTGCGCAGACCATAGCTTTTAGTTCGGCCGGGTCAAGCGATGCGCGATGGTCGGGGCCGGGCAGGGATTTGTCAAGAGTGAAATGCTTCTCGATAATCGAAGCCCCCATTGCAACAGCGGCCACAGGCACCTCAATGCCGACAGTATGGTCGCTATAACCCACCATTCCGGGATGTAAGGAGCGCAGTTGCTCCATCGCCCTGAGGTTGACATCACGCATTGGGGTGGGATATTGGGTGTTGCAATGCAGCAGGGATATATCTTTGCGAGGTATGCCGCCGGATTGGAGAACAGCCATGGCGGCCTCTATCTCGGGCATCTCCGACATCCCGGTCGAGAGTATTACCTTGCCACCCTTTGACGCAATCTTGCGCAGATAGGGGAGGTTGGTGATTTCTCCGGATGGTATTTTCCAGTAATCCATCCCCAGGGATGCGAGGCAATCTATCGAAACCAGGTCGAAGGGGGTGGACATGAATCCTATCCCGACTTCGCGACACAATTGTGACAAAGGAAGGTAGTCGTCAAGACGCAGATGAATCTTGCGGCACATCTCCAGTTGGCTCTCATTGTTGCCGGTGGTCTCTTTCTGATACTCGGCTTTGGGAGCTACTGAGGATATGACAAGTTCGGGAACCGCTGTCTGGAATTTCACATAGTCGGCTCCGGCTTCCTTGGCGGCGTAAACCATATCCACCGCACGTTGGTAGTCGCCATTGTGGTTCACGCCGGCTTCGGCGATGATTATGACGTTGTTCATATGTTGGTTGGTCATTTGTCTTGGCATGTTGCCATATCGAATGCCACTTCGGAAAGATAGCGGCAAATACGGATCTGGCTTTTCCAGTTGTCACAGGGTGACAGCGGCATATTCAGGGTGTCGCGCAGGATGAATTCCGGGAGGTCGGCCCCCGCGTGGCAGGCACATACCGCTCCTCCGCCAAGGCGGGGATTGATTTCCATCAGCATGAGCCGGTTGTCACGGAGATCGCGCAGCATCTGTATCGTCACCGCTCCTCGAAGTCCGGTCGCCGCCAAGGTCTCACGGGCCAACCGCTCGACCTCCTCGTCGCGGAAGGTCTCGGTCACGGATGCCTCACCCCCCTGTATCTCGATGCGGTAGCGGGGAACGGCGGCGATGATTTCCCCGGCGAGGGAGACGTAGCAGTCTACGGTAATCTCCTTCCTCGGGGATATATATTCCTGCAACAGATATTCCGATGGATTGGGGAGCGCGTTTAGTTCATTCTCGTCAGCGATGATTCGTATCCCTTTGGATGCCGAGCCAAAGCGAGGCTTGGCTATCAGGGGGAATCCTTGACGGGATGGAACCGACAAACCGTTTTCACGGAAAAAGCGGTCAGCTTCTATCTTGTCGAACATGCGGGCGGACGCCTCGGCCGGACCGACAGGTACTGTGACATCGCCATACATGTCGCGGTAACGGGCCGCGACCTCGACAGCTCCATCGACAAACGGTATCATCAAATCGATACCATAGGCCGACACTTTCGAATGCAGGTCGTCATATATTTCCGGGCCTCCCCATTTGAGTCCGGTCAAAATCCCGGCGACGGAAGCGATGGGAACTTCCCGTGACAGTTCGTAGCTGAAAATTTCCACCTCGATACCCAGACGATGTCCGGCCGAAATGAATTTTTCGGCCATAGAGACGCGCTTGGCTCCTCCGAGAAAAAGAATCCTGATCTTTCTCATCGTGGTCACTGGTTGTAGATGTCCGACTTATAGCGTGAGAGATTCCCGCTGCCGGTGAACCAGTCGATAGTTCGTGCCAACCCCTCTCGCAGTGTAACCTGCGGCCGCCATGAGGTGAGGGTGGTGATTTTTGTGTTGTCGCCGCAAAGTCTGAACACCTCGCTTTTGGATGGACGCAGACGCGCAGGGTCAACCACATACTCCACATCCGCCTCCATCAGTTCGGCGATAAGACGCAGTGTCTCAGCCATGGTGACCTCCGTACCGGTGGCGATGTTGATTTCCTCCCCTTCGATACCGTCAGCTTCGGCCAACGCCAGGAAACCACGGCAAGTGTCCTCGACATAATTGAAGTCGCGGGTGGGGGAGAGGTCTCCGACCTTGATTTTGCGTTCGCCGTTGGCTATCTGTGATATGATAGTGGGAATGATGGCGCGGGCACTCTGACGGGGGCCATAGGCGTTGAACGGACGTGCTATGACCACCGGTAGGTTGAACGCGTTGAAAAAGCTCTTGGCAATCGCGTCAGCCCCGATTTTCGTGGCGGAATATGGCGACTGAGGCTGACGGGGATGTTTCTCGTCGATGGGGACATACTGGGCTGTGCCGTAGACCTCGGAGGTGGAGGTGACAATCAAACGCCCGGTCTGGAGGTCTTTTGCCGCCTGGCATATGTTGAGCGTCCCTGTGATGTTGGTGTCCACATAGCTCTCGGGAGCGACATAGCTGTAAGGAATCGCTATGAGGGCCGCGAGGTGGAATATCGTATCCACATCCTTGGCGATATGACGGCAGAAAGCCGCGTCGCGCACATCACCGCAGACAATCTCAAGATTGGGGTCGGATTTCCCTTCAAGCCATCCCCAGTTGTTGAATGAGTTGTACTGGCAGAGGGCTCTGACCTTGATTCCACGGGAGAGAAGCAAATCGACGAGATGAGAGCCGATGAAACCGTCTGCTCCGGTCACAAGGGCATGTTGTATGTTGCGTGGCATATGTTCGTAAAAATTGTTTAATGGGGTGAGACAGAGGGATTACGGAGAGAGCCGGGATGGTTATCGTTTCCGGAGAACGTATGTGTATTCCGTCGATGTTTCCGGATCGACATATTTCATCGTGCAGTGTTTGCCGGAGACATCCGACAGGGTCAGCGTGAAGGGTTTGTCGCCGGGGAAATGCATCGCGCTGAACGAGGTGTATATCAGGCGTCCGCTGGCGTCGCTGTGGGCGAAGTCAAATACCATAGTGTTGTCGGTGGGTTGCTTCCATGTACCGAAACAGTAGTAGGTGTCGCGGTCATATCCTTCGGGAGAGATTCTCACCATACGGATTATGTCATTCTGGAACTCCCAGAAATAGGTCGGCTCGTAACCTGCTTCCGGCTGGCCGTCAACCTTGATTTCCATGACCTGCCATTTCCCGAACCAGTTGCCGATGTCTCCGTTGTTGCGTGTGCAGCCCTGCAGCAGGGCAACCATAAACAGACAGATTGCAGCGGTCAGGACTTTCGTCGTGGGGAGGTATGTGGTGTTGATTCTTTTCATCATTTTCCAAATAATCTGATGAGTCCGGTATATGAGACTGTGATCATACCGCCGGTAGTGTTGCCGTATAGTTCACCGTGGTCGAGACCGAAGGCCGCCTTTACCGTCAGGCCCGACAGGGCGCGGGGGGAGTAAGTGGCCTCGGCCATGAACGAAGTGTCATCCTTCGGGGCTATGAACGGGATTCGCCCACTTCCCCATGATCGGCGGTAGCCGCCGAGGAGGCGGTATGAGACCTCTGAAGAAATCTCCCCTTCCAGACCGATGTGGAATCCACGGATGCGGTTTGATGCGAATTGCAGGAAGCCGTCGGTGTTGTAAATCGGTGACACAAGAAACGGTGAACCTATAGCCATGCCGTAATTGGCATAAGCGTTGTATTCGTGGTTATAGTAATAGTCATCCGCACCCTCTGCCCTGTTGGGAATATCGGTGCCGGGCGCGTCATCCGGATCCCAGTGCATGGGACCCGACTGGTTGGTAAAGTCGAGATATTCAATTACCGCGCCTGAAATCCAGCCCTTGCGGGCTGCGGTGAACTGCAATCCCCATACGCCGTCGAATCCGTTGAGGAAGCCGACTCCGGAACCATCCTCCCAAGGTTTCTGCATGTAGCCCTTGATGGTCGAACCGTCGTTGAGGCGGTAGCGCAAGAGGATGTCCCAACTACCGAGCGAGCTGCCTGAATAGTATTCCAGACCTCCGTCAGTCGGGAGAAGCATTTTGAAGAACTGCTTCACTCCCTTGGAAAATTCTTTGGAATGGGTCATCTTGCCACGGTCGTACCAGGTGGTTTCCCCGCCGAAGAACGCGCCCACTTGCATACCCACAGTTGCCGAGAAGCGTTCGGCAGGCTTGGTGCGGAAGTAACACCGTTTGTAGCTGTATAACGCACCTTGGTTGAGATGGCTGTTGTAATAGTTGTAATGGTCGCGCAGCCAGGCGTTGTCGGTCATCTTGCCGTAAGAAATCTCACCTTGAATCTGAACCCATCCGTTGGTGAACGGGATGTTCTGGAAATCGTTGAACCCCACTCTTACTTCGGGTATCGGACGCGCGTTGCCGCTCTCCACCAGGTCGCCGCTCGACAGGGTGGAGCTGAGCAGGGCGGAGGTGTGCTGCTTCATACCGGCCGTCAGGAAGACACCCCGGTAACGGATTTCACCGTAAAGTTGCTGGAGCCATATACGGGATGGATGTTCACTGTGGGGCACAAGCCATCCGTTAGTGACCTTCATCCCACCGGGTGCTTCCTCGGGGGAAAAACGCAGGTAATCTGTTGCGGAGGCATATCCTGTCAGGAAATCCACTCCGAAACCATAGCTGAAACGCTTCTTTGTGTCGGGCTTTTTGTCAAGGGACAGCCTGAGCAGGGCATCTTTGCTTTGAGTAAGGATGCCATGGTTGTTTGACGCGATGTAATAAGGGGCGAAGTCGCCACTCCCTGCGGCAAAAAATCCTTCGGCGCGGCCTGTCATAGTGAAGCCGTTGCCCGAGGAACCGTCGGAGTCAGCCGCACTTATCCCTGAGACAGAGCAGGCTGCCGCGAGAAGCAACGCAAGGTTTCGCTTTTGTGATTCAATCCAGTTCATATTTCGCCGAGATGCCCATCTCCGGGATGGTATGAGTTGATATGACGGTCTTTCTTTTCTTCATACACTTCCGCGATAGTGAGGAAGATTCCGGTCTCCTCAACATCGCCGAACTCATCATTTATGGCTGTGCCGAACACTTTCAGCGTCGGGCTGAGGCTCATATAGGCGTTGACGAGGGGCGGGATGTTGATGCCGTGTTCGCGGATTGCGGAGTTGAGTATCCGGTAGTCCTCCTTGAAGTCGTGGCCCGGAAACATCCGCTCGAATTTCCCGTCGCCGTCGCCACGGGCGATCGGGCTGAACGGGCGGCAAAGGTTGTCGGTGTCGGGAAAATGCTTGTTGAGGAAATACAGCAGCATATCGCGACACTCCCTGTCGTAGCTCGGATACATCGTGAACTTCCCGAAAAGATATTTGATTTCGTGATATTCGACAGTCAGCGCTCCAAGACCGTCCCATAGATTGTCAAGGGCGAAAATCGCCTTGGCTCCTGCCCGAGAGGACTGATATTCGAGCCTTACGAACGAACGTCCAAGCTCGATTGTCTGGGGAAGATACCCGGAGATGAATTCCGGGGAGAAGCTGAACATATGGGAGGTGGCTATCCTTGGAACTCCATCCTCGATTTTAATATCCTTTCCGAGGATGAAACGGTAACCGCCGATTATCTCACGGTCTTCGGGAGACCATACTATCAGCTGGCGGCATGGAGGCTCCATTGTGTCATACATGTCGATGTCACAGCTTTTGCCGGTGCCTCCGCCTGCGGAGCGGAAAGCAATCTCGCGCAACCTCCCGATTTCACGCATTGTGGCCGGGGAGTTGTGGGCATCGACTACATATATTTCATTGCCCCCTTTGTTGGTCGTGCGGAGCAGACGGTCGGGTGTCAGCTCCGCCATTATGCTTTCAGGGGATATCGGGTCGATTATTTTCTCAGACATTTTCAATCTTGGGGTTTTGAGGGTTTCCTTGCGGAAACAATATCCTTTTGGCCGGTGGCTGGTCGGGATCCACGACATTGATATGATAGACCGAGGCTCTGACCGAGGCGGCGCATCCCGCAGCGTCGCGTCCGGGGGTAAGCATCTCCCATGAAAGCGGTACTCCGAATGAGATTGTCAGCGAGCTGTCGGCCATCCTGACCATTTCCCCGGGGAGATAAATCATCTCGAAGTTGAATTTGATGCCAAGCCGACGGCGCAGGTTGGCCATCCGGTAGAACTTCTTTGAGTTTTTCCCGCTGAAGAATATCGGTATGATGTCGCGCTTGTAATGGTGGGCCTTGTTGACAAACATCTTGTTCCAGGGTAGGTCGGAGACAAGTTTGCGTTTCTTGCCCATATATGGCACACGGCGCAGCCGTGACACCAGCCCGGCGGGAAACATTATCACCGGGTCATTGCCGGCGAAAGCTTCGTCGACAGCCTTGACAGCCTCGCGGGTCTGTTTGCCGAATTTGTTGACGGGGAGGAAGACCTTCTCAAGCGGCTTGACCGCCGACAGCAGATCGTTGACCACGAAATAGACATTTCCTCCGTGGCGGCGTTGCACATAGTCAATCAGGGCCATCCCGTCGAGGCCGCCAAGAGGATGGTTGCTGACGTAAAGCACCCGGCGGTTTTCGGGGGAGGGGAGACGTTCCTCAAACTGAGGCTCCACCGTGATACCGAGCGACTTCAGCGCTCCACGGGCGAAGTCGGCGCCCTCCAGCCCTGCATTCTCGTCAAGGATTCTGTTAAGCTCATCCTGGCAGATAGTGCGCTCCATCCACTCCACAGCGAACCGTGGAATGAACCGGGACAGACGGGGCAGTCGCTGGCGCAACACCTCGTCGAGGTCGATTCTTATGGCGTCGTTGTCTGTCATAGATTGGTTTCAGAGGGGCAAATTTACTATTTTTCGGCGAAACAGGGATGGAAATTGCTCTAAAATTCTTAAGTTTGCACAAAATTACCGACAAAGCAAACAGTCTGACAGAAATGGGCAAATCAGCGACATCCCTGGTGACAGGATTCCTCGACTCTCTTGGCGCGACATTCAAGAGCTGCCTGCGTATGCTTCCCGCTCTCGGCAACCGAGGGCCGTCGCAACAGTCTGGGGCATCCTCAGGCAAGCCATTGGTCATCCTTGGTAACGGCCCGTCGCTGCGCCGCAACCTTGAGGAGGATATGGAGGTGTTGCAGGGGGCTGATACTCTCGCTGTCAACTTCTTTGCCAACTCCCCGGAATTTCTGCAGGTGAGGCCTAAATACTATGTGCTGGCCGACCCGCATTTCTTCGACAAGGCTGACACAGACCCGAATGTCGGGCGGCTTATATCCGCCCTCAATTCCATCGACTTCGCTATGACGCTGTTGATTCCTGCGGCGGCGCGTCGCAAGGCTCGGTTGTTTGTCAATCCGCTTCTGAGGGTGGAGACATTTAATTTTGTCGCCGTCGAGGGGTTCCGTTGGTTTGAGGACGCGATGTTCGGCCACCGGTTCGGGATGCCCCGTCCGCGCAATGTGCTGATTCCCTCGATAATGATAGGTATATGGTTGGGTTATAAGCAGATATACCTCCTTGGTGCAGACCATTCCTGGCTCTCCACGCTGTCGGTCAACGACCGCAACGAAGTTGTCTCAATCCAGCCCCATTTCTACAAGGAGGATGACCGGGAGCAGAAACGCATACGTCAGGAGTATGTGCGCCATCCGCTCCACGAAGTGCTGGAAAGTATGACCATCGCTTTCCGGTCGTATCACCGCATCCAGGCATATGCCTCGGCCCACGGCATCTCCATCGTCAACGCCACTCCCGGTTCGATGATTGACGCGTTCCCGAGAGAGCCCCTCGCTTCCACCAATTCTTGAATCACCGCTCAATGGATACCTACTATACCCTCGCAGCCCCTTCCAAAGCCCTCTTCACCGAAAAGCGAAGCCGTTTCATCAGCTTCGCCATCCCGGTGACTACCCGTGAACAGGCCCGCGAGGAGGTAAAGCGGATTTCCAAGGAGTATTTCGACGCCCGTCACGTCTGTTGGGCGTTCATGCTCGGGGCAGACCGCCTCGATTTCCTGTCGAGCGACAACGGGGAACCGTCAGGCACCGCCGGCAAGCCTATTCTCGGGCAGATAAACTCGGCCAACCTGACCGACATAGTGATAATCGTTGTCCGCTATTTCGGAGGGATAAAGCTTGGCACACCGGGCCTTATCGCCGCCTACCGCGAGGCCGCACGGCTGGCTATAGAGGAGGGGGAAATCATAGAATGCCACAAAAAAGAGACCTTCACCTTCACTTTCCCATACCTGGCGATGAACGACGTGATGAAGGTGGTCAAATCCTCCCCTGAACTTGACATCCTCAGCCAGACCTTCGACAATTCCTGCTCGATGACCCTGTCAATGCGCGCCGACATCTTCCCCGAAATCACCGGCCGTCTCCTCTCGCTCGACGGAGTCTGTGCCGCCGACTGACCTCCGCATTTATATTTCGCGGAGATTCCAGTCTTAAGGAATTTTATTTGTACAAAAAATGAGAATGTCGTATATTTGCAGACGTAAATTCCGTAATATTGCCAGAAATGCTGTTCTCCGAAAAAAATAAAATCGCAATCGAAAACAACCATCGCCGTGTCCGGCTTCATACACTTCCCGTTCTCGCGCTGCTTGTTGGCTTTCTTCTTCCGGCTCTATCTACTTGTAGCAGGAAGACGCATACCGACCGTACGTTGACCGGCATCGAGAATGGATTTTATGACTCGATACCTGATGTCAGGTCGCTGTTATGTCGCCTTGACTCTATTCCACAAGATGCTTTGGTTAACGATTACCGCCGGGAACTGTATGGCCTTTTGAGAGCGAAAGGCAATATCTTTTGCGGTGATTATCCACCTGACGATTCAGCGTTGACAGAGTATGTCGAGTTTTTCAGAAGGGAGCAAGATAATTACCATCTGTTCGAGGCTTTGACAATGAGAAGTTTTTGCAATTTAGCCCATCGTAATCTTTTGGAGTCGATGACGGATGCGTTTGATGCCAGGGATATAGCTAAAGTCGTGAATGACACACTTATGATGGCGCGTGCGGAAGAACTCCTGATGTATAATTTTGAACCGGTATACAACCCTGATTCAGTGCTTGACCATGCGCAAAAATCCGGCGCTTATTATGCGGCTTGCAAGCGATTCAGGGATGTTCGGAATATGAAAAGATATGCTGCGGTTTATCTGAACGCATTGGGGCGTACTGACGAGGCTTTGGCTATGATGGATAGCATACTGCGGGCCACACCTTTGACTGATTCAGTGGAGTTGTCACGTATTTATAACAGGTATATCAAGCTGTACGTCGAAAAAGATAGTCTTGAACAGGCAGAGAATGCGTTTCGACATTCACTGAAATATGCCGGCAAGGACTTCTTATGGAGAATTGACTGGCGTAATGTCCTGAGTATGTTCTTTACTGCTGGAAAAATCGACAGTGTGGAACATTATCTTCCTATAATGAAAAATCATTATTATGGAGGTGACGGCAACTTTTTTTATTATAAATATACTCAGCTTGTCGCCGAATCCCATGGTGACTATGAAACTGCATATCACTACACTAAGCTCGTGGACAGCATTAACCAGTTTCGCCATAATGTCACTGTGACCCAGTCTCCATCAATCGTCATTAGTGAATATTACAATAAAAAGGCGCAAGAGGAATCGGCTCGGGTCGAAGCCCGAAATAAAATGATTCTTGCCATTATGGCATTCTTTCTGACTGTCATAATCTTGTTGATGGTGTGTCTTCGGGTAAGGCATAAACGTCAACAGTTACGTGAGGCCTCCACGTTGATGGAGCTGGATAGCATCCGCGAACAGTTGGCATCGGCAAAAATAGACAAGTCTGTTGCCGAGTCGCTGTTCAAATCTGGCTTCACCTCATTGGACAAGCTGACCACTGAGTATTTCATCGCCAAATCGACCGGGCGGGGAACACCCGAATCAATGGTCAAAAGCATAGAGACCCAACTGGAGAAATTGCGGTCGGAAGAGTCCCTCGACCAGGTATGTGAAAAAATAGACATGCTCTATGACGGCATCCTGACCAAAATAAAGGTCGAGATACCCAAAATGAAAAAAGCTGACATATATTTCATCGCCCTTAAACTTGCCGGTTTCTCTCCCAAATCAATCTGCCTTTTGCTGAATCTCTCCCCGACCAACTACTACACCAAGTGGCAGCGCATCCGCAATCGTGTCTGTGAGACCGGAATATGCGTGGGAAACGTGTCTGTTTTTGATTGAAGCCATCTCACACATTTAATATTTAAGATAAACAATTTGACTAAGAGGTTGTTTAAAAATGATTGTTAACAGAAGTGAGTTTACGGAGGGTGATAACAACCGCCGCAACCATGAGCATTTCGTTGGCAGATTCTGTCATCACTTCGTAGTTTCGGCATAATCGCCTGAAATTTTCAAGCCATGCGAATGTTCTTTCCACGACCCATCTTTTCTTGGCCGGGACAAACTGACCGGAATAATTTGAATGTGTGATCTCGACGTCAATTCCAAAATCATGCTTGGCCTCCTCAATGAAATTCCCGCGATATCCTCTGTCGGCATAGATGCGCCTTATCCATGGGAACGCAACGACAAGCATTGCCACAAGAGCGTATGCAGATTTGGAATCATGGATATTGGCAGGAGTTGTGGATGCTTCCAAAATATCGCCGTCCTTATCCGTTATTATATTGCGTTTTACGCCCTTAACTTTTTTGTTTCCGTCAATGCCCTTTTGGGAGCGAGGCAACGCAGACCGGGAACTCTCACTGTCAATGGCTCCGATGGTAGGGTGTGGCGATTCGCCTCTTTTAAGCCTGACTTTCTCCACAAGACTGTCCTCAAGTTCGGAAAAGGAATTCATGGCGCCCCAACGTCTGAAATAGTAATACACTATCTGCCATTTGGGATATTCCGTCGGCAGCATGCGCCACTGGCAACCGCTGACGTCTATATAGATTATCGCGTCAAGTATGAGAAAAAAATCATATTTGCTACGCCAGTTGTCCATGAGAGTTGTTCCTTTTATATACTCCTTCTGAGCATCGGTCAAATCGGTCAGATACATATTTCTTTGGGTTTGTTTATGTTTGTGCATATATTTAAACAATCCACAAAGGATAAATGCCTGAGCATCCGACTGATGCTCATTTCTCATTCACATTTGTTTTTAAACAAGCTCTAAGTTGCAGGGCTGCGGGCTACGGCACCGTTGGGAATGGGAGGATGTGCAGGCTGACTTGTTTGCTGTACAGATGAAAAGCCTACGCCTACAACAGACACAAGAGGCGGGAAATATTTTCATAAATGAGGTGAAAAACATATTGATTACGGTTCTTGCCGCCAAGGGTGTGATTGACGGCTCCCTATCGCTTGGAGCTATGCTGGCAATTCAGTATATAGTCGGGCAGCTCAATTCTCCAGTGGAGCAACTAATGGCTTTCATCTACTCGATGCAGGATGTGAAGATTTCCCTTGAGCGTATTAATGATATACACCGTGAGCGTGAAGAGCGGTCTAGTGACTCCTCTGGAGATATTGCCGTGGATGCGGCCTCCATTTGCCTGCGTGGAGTGAGATTCGGATATGACCCGCATGCGTCGGAGGAGACAATCAGGGGTGTGGATATGACTGTCCCCGCCGGAAAGGTGACAGCCATTGTTGGCGTGTCCGGCTCTGGCAAGACTACGCTTGTTAAGTTGATGCTGGGCTATTATCCCGTCGCGGGAGGGGAGATAGCGGTCGGTGGGGTTGATTTGCAAACTATGGATTTGAAAAACTGGCGCAGCAGATGTGGTGCCGTTATGCAGGATGGTGTGATATTCTCCGAGTCAATAGCCCGCAACATTGCGGTCGATGACGGGGAAATAGATTGCGACAGGCTTGTGGATGCAGCCCGAATGGCTAATATCCACGACTTCATCCTCGCCCTCCCTCTTGGATATGACACGGTCATTGGCCCCGACGGAGTTGGCTTGAGTCAGGGACAGAAACAACGGATACTTATCGCTCGCGCGGTTTATAAAAACCCTCCTTTCATTTTTCTCGATGAGGCCACCAATGCCCTGGATGCCCGTAACGAACGCGAGATAGTCGGCAACCTGGAGCAATTTTACTATGGCCGGACGGTGGTTGTAGTGGCTCACAGGCTGTCAACCGTCTGTAATGCCGACCACATTGTGGTGCTCGATCACGGACGCATTGTCGAGAAAGGCACGCATAGCTCACTTCTTGCCCTTAGAGGTATGTACTACAACTTGATAAAGAACCAGTTGGAGCCTGGCTGCTGACCTTGTTGCTATGCTCCTTTGTGGATTTAAAAATATATGCCATATCGAAATGTCCCGACAGACCGACTATTCTAATTCCTCTTCCTCCAAGCTGACAGAACACTCTCCAAAGGTGAGACGTCTTCTCGGCCATCATCCATCGACCCTGTATATGTTGGGATATGTCGCGATTCTGTTTTGTGTCGCTGTTCTAATCTTTGTGCTGGCAATTCTCGGGCTTGACAGAAGTTGGTCGCAATTCTTTGGTAATTTTAAATAAAAGGGTTGATTCATTTGTGGAAATGAATTTTAAGTGCTAAATTTGCTGAGGAATGTTTGATTACTTTTTCTCCGAGAGTGATTGCCGATGAATATTTATAGAAAGCAAAAATCAAAAGTCTCAAGCCTGTCGGTGCTGCCGTTGGTGGCTTTGATTGTGGTTATGGTTGGTGGGATGTTTTCAGGCTGTTCCCCATCCACGGAACGCCGTATGCTTGACCGGGCTGACTCGGTTATCGAGGAACATCCCGATTCCGCTCTGAAGATTCTCGCCAGCATCGACACTGCCCGTCTTTCCTCCCCGGAAGACCGTGCTTTTTATGCCCTGCTGATTACCCAGGCGTATGTCAAGAATTATATCCCCCTGAAATCCGACTCCCTGATAACCACTGCCGTCAATTATTATCAATTGAATGATGCTGATTCGCGCCGTATGATGAGGGCTTATTTCTATCAGGCGCAGGCGCGGCATGATTGTCAGCTGTTTCCTGAGGCGATTGTCCCGGTCCAGATGTCGCGCCAGATGGCGATAGAGTTCGATGATAACTACTGGCGTGCCAAGTCCGCGGAATTGATTGCCGACATTTACGGGCAGACTTTCTGTATTGACAAAAGGGCCGTGTATAGAAAAGAGGCCATTGATTATTACAGACGTGCCGGGAAAATCCGCAACCATAATTTCGCTTTGGCAGAATATGCCGCCGAATTGGCTTGGGAAGGAGAGGTGACACCGGCCATAGAACTTTTTGACAGTGTGGAGAATCTGGCTTTGATTTCGCCGGTCGACAGTGTGCTGATTTATGTTATCCATCAACGTGCTTTTTACGGATGTGTGAGATGGGGAAGATGGGCGCAAGCGGAATATTATTTGAACAAACTGAATGAAACGACAGTAGCAGATTCGTCCGACTTCGATGATGAAAATATGCTGATTGCGTTCCAGATATCCAGCCGAAGCGGCGATGACATCCTTGGACATTTGGACATGCTTAGAAAGCAGACAAAAATGTTGTGGGACTCTACCTCCGTATGGCATAATTATATGGCTTTCTACAAATCCCGTGGGGAATATAAAAATGCGTGTCTGTATGCCGACAGTATTTTGAGAGGTCAAAAGAAGGGCTTTTCGCAGATAATGAATAATTCCGCCTTGTCGGCAGAACGGGATTATTATGATTCACTCGCCGACAGGGAGACCAAGAGATACCGTGAGACTCGAAATGTGCTCGGGATTATCATCATAGTCGCGTTGGTGTTGTCGTTGCTTGGCTTCTATATTTACAGGGCGCGGATTAAGATGAAAAATTTGATTTTGAATGAGAAAATCAATGACATAGAGAGGTTGACACGAAGTCTTGCGACAACCGTCACCGAATGCGAGAACCTGCAGTCCAAGATGAAGAGGCGGGATGAAAACCTCGATGCTTTGTCGAAAGAGGTTGAATCACAACGCTCCAAGATAGCGACTCTGGTCGATGAGAACGTTAAAGAGCGCCAGTCATCAGAGGCGTTATGTAAATCGATACATTCTCTTTTCAAGGCAAGGTGGGAGACGGTCAACATGTTGTGTGAGGAGTTCATGGAAAAATCAGCCTCCGACAGGTTACGGCCGACAATCATCAAGAAAATAGAAGAGGAGCTGAACAAGATTACGCTTCCCGATAATCTCCGGAAAATCGAGAATGTGGTGAACCAATATTCGGATAATATCATGGGACGGCTTCGAGAACAATGCGGATGGCTGTCGCAGTCTGATTTGCAATTCGTGTTGTTGGTCTACGCGGGGTTGGCTCCCAGGGCGGTATGCCTGTTCTGTGACTTGAAACTCCCGAATTTCTACGTCAAAAGACGTCGGATTGCTAACCGGATTTTGACCTCACAGGCTAAAGACAAAGAATATTTTGTCGCTATGTTGGGTGTGAAAAGCTTCTAATAAACAATATATTTTAGGAAAACTTTGGACTTATGAAACATCTCTTTTCTTCTGCTGCCAGGAAAATGTGCATATTATGTGCGCTTTTATCTCCCTGTTTGTGTTTGGCCGACGGTGATGGAAGTGCAGGCTCAATTGACATAAAACCGACCAAACCCACCGGCCAACGTCCTAAAGCTCCGTCGATGCAATATATAAGTTGTACATATATGGATGGAATGCTCTATGTCGATTTCGCATATCCCGAGGGGGATTGCGTGCTGACGGTCACCAACCTTTCCAATGGTTTGTCTTCGTCGTATGGTTTTGATTCGACAGAACCTGCCGAGATTTATGTCGGGAATCTTGGTAAAGCCCGTCTCGATGTGACCACAGCCTATGGAAATTCCTATCAGGGCGAATTAACCGTCGAGTTTTAATCATACGTTTGACCTCAGCCTGACAATCTCCCAAAGGGAAGAGTCGCATCCAAAGACAATTCTTCCCTGTGAAGGGTTGTCAGGCTGTTGAATAAAAAAGAGGTTGCGGGTGGGATGGATTACGGGAAAATTTCGTAACTTTGCAGCTTGAAAATGAACTGAAAATAATTTCAAAGCTGTTTACATCCGTAATGCAGAACATCCGCAACATCGCAATCATCGCCCACGTCGATCATGGTAAGACGACGCTGGTCGACAAAATGCTTTTGGCCGGGCATCTCTTTCGCGAGAATCAGAATGCCGGTGAACTTATCCTCGACAACAACGACCTGGAGAGGGAGAGAGGTATAACAATCCTTTCCAAGAATGTCTCCATCAACTACAAGGACACCAAGATAAACATCATCGACACTCCGGGACACGCCGACTTCGGCGGCGAGGTGGAGCGCGTGCTTAATATGGCCGACGGCTGCCTGCTGCTGGTCGATGCCTTTGAAGGCCCGATGCCCCAGACCCGTTTCGTGCTTCAGAAAGCTATCCAGATGGGGCTGAAACCGGTGGTGGTGATAAACAAGGTAGACAAGCCCAACTGCCGCCCCGAGGAGGTTCAGGAGATGGTCTTTGATCTGATGTTCAATCTCGACGCCACGGAGGAACAGCTTGACTTCCCGACAATCTACGGTTCCGCCAAAAACGGCTGGATGAGCCTTGACTGGCAGAAACCGACCGACAATATCATTCCCCTGCTTGATGCCATCATCGAGCATATACCGGCTCCCAAGACCCTTGAGGGTGACCCCCAGATGCTGATTACCTCGCTCGACTATTCGAGCTATGTGGGCCGTATCGCTGTGGGGCGCGTCCATCGCGGAACTCTCCGCGAGGGTATGGAAATCGGCCTGAGCCGTCGCGACGGTTCGGTTTCCAAGCAGAAAATCAAGGAGCTCCACACCTTTGAGGGGATGGGCCGCAAACGCGTGGACGAGGTTTCCTCGGGCGACATCTGCGCTCTCGTTGGTCTGGAGAACTTCGAGATTGGTGACACAGTGACTCTCCCTGACAATCCCGAGCCGCTGCCTCGCATCGCCATCGACGAGCCTACCATGTCGATGACCTTCACCATCAATGATTCCCCATTCTTCGGCAAGGACGGAAAGTTTGTCACCTCCCGCCATATCCAGGAACGTCTTACCCGCGAGCTTGACAAGAATCTCGCCCTGCGCGTCACCAAGAATGACAACGAGGACAAGTGGAATGTCTACGGGCGCGGTGTGCTGCATCTCTCTGTGCTTATCGAGACAATGCGCCGCGAGGGATATGAGCTTCAGGTAGGGCAGCCACAGGTCATCATCAAGGAAATCGACGGGGTGAAATGCGAGCCTGTCGAGCTGCTGACCATCAACGTCACCGAGGAATACGCCTCCAAGATGATTGATATGGTCACCCGCCGCAAAGGTGACCTTGTGTCGATGACCACCCAGAACGACCGTGTGCATATGGAGTTCCAGATTCCCTCGCGTGGTATCATCGGCCTGCGCAACAATGTCCTTACCGGTTCGGCCGGAGAGGCTATCATGGCTCACCGCTTCATGGAATACCAGCCCTGGAAGGGTGATATCGAGCGCCGCACCAATGGTTCGCTTATCGCAATGGAGGCAGGCACCGCCTATGCTTACGCCATCGACAAGCTGCAGGATCGCGGACGATTCTTCATCTTCCCCCAGGAGGAGGTATATGCCGGCCAGGTGGTAGGGGAGAGCGCCAAAGACAAGGATATCGTCATCAACGTCACCAAATCAAAGAAACTCACCAATATGCGCGCGTCAGGCGCGGATGACAAGGCCAAGATTGTCCCCCCCGTGGTGTTCAGCCTTGAGGAAGCGCTTGAATACATAAAGGAGGATGAGTATGTCGAGGTCACTCCCAACCATCTCCGCCTGCGTAAGATTATCCTCGATGAACTCGAACGCAAACGCGCCAACAAGAACTGATTCGTAAAGATATGAAACCCTCCATTCCCAAAGGAACACGCGACTTTTCCCCGGTGGAAATGGCTCGCCGCAATTATATTTTCGACACCATCCGCACCGTCTTCCGTCTCTACGGCTACAATCCCGTCGAGACCCCCGCGATGGAGAACCTCTCCACGCTTATGGGAAAATATGGCGAGGAGGGTGACAAGCTTCTCTTCAAGATTCTCAACTCCGGCGAATATCTCAAGAATGTCGACGGCCCGGAACTGACAGATGTCAATTATCCCAAACTGACCTCGAAAATCAGCGAGAAGGGGTTGCGCTATGACCTGACGGTGCCTTTCGCCCGTTATGTCGTCCAGCACCGCAACGAGCTGCAGATGCCTTTCAAGCGTTATCAGATTCAGCCGGTATGGCGCGCCGACCGTCCCCAGAAAGGACGCTACCGCGAGTTCTACCAGTGTGACGCGGATGTCGTCGGTTCTGATTCCCTGATTAATGAAATCGAACTTCTGCAGATGGTGGACGAGGTGTTCCGCCGTCTCAACATCAGAGTGGTTCTGAAACTCAACAACCGCAAGGTGCTTGCCGGTATCGCCGAACTTATCGGTCATCCCGACAAAATCATCGACATCACCACCGCCATCGACAAGCTCGACAAAATCGGCCTTGAGAAGGTCAACGAGGAGTTGCTCGAACGCGGCCTTTCGCAGGAAGCGGTAGATCGTCTGCAACCGATACTCGCCATCTCCGGCACTCTTGACCAGCGTCTTTCACAGCTTGAGACTTTGCTTGCGTCCTCCGAGACAGGCAGTCTTGGCGTGAAGGAGCTTAAGACTGTGATCAATGGCGTTACCGCGTTGGGACTTACCGCCGAGCTTGACCTCGATGTGTCGCTTGCCCGAGGTCTCAACTACTATACCGGCACCATCATCGAGGTGAAGGCGGCTGATGCCCAGATTGGCTCGATTTCCGGAGGCGGCCGTTACGACAACCTGACCGGTGTGTTCGGTATGCCCGGACTTTCCGGAGTAGGAGTGTCTTTCGGGGCTGACCGTATCTATGATGTGTTGCTGACCCTCGACCTTTTCCCTGCCGAGGCCAAGGCTACCGCTACGACCGTCTTGTTCGCCAACTTCGGCGAGGCTGAGGCCGCGATGTCATTGCGCCTGGCCAAGGAACTCCGCGCCGCCGGTGTGGCTGCCGAGGTCTATCCAGATTCCGTGAAGATGAAGAAACAGATGGGTTATGCCGACACATCCGCAATCCCGTTTGTGGCCATCATCGGCGAAAGCGAGCTGGCCGAAGGGAAAGTGACATTGAAGAACATGTCAACCGGAGAACAGACCTCTGTCAACGCCGACGCAACATCAATCATCAATGTAATCCTCCCCAAAGAATGAAATTCCTGAAATATATTCTCGTATGCGTGGCCCTGCTTGGCTCTGTGTGCCAGTCAAAAGCTGAGTTCCGCTATGGTGCGCAGCTGGGTGCCGGTATCACCACACTTGATTTCAAGCAGGATCTGGTGACAGTCGATGGTGCCGTCGGGCCCCGTGTGGGAGTCCAGGGTGAACTGATGTTCCCCGGCATAGGCATCGGCTTGCGTGTCGGTGCGCTGTACGCTATGAAAGGAGCGACCCTTGACCTCGGTAGCCGTAAAATATGGGCTGTCGACGGATATGGCAAGGAACACCTCTATCTCCATACCCTTGAGATACCCCTCAATCTGGAATTCAAATGGACCCGTATGAACGGATTCGAGGATTACCTCGCACCGTTTGTCTTCGGAGGACCAGTATTCAGCTTCAACATCGCCCATTCCTCCTGCAAGGCAATGGAGTATCCCTTCGGCTCGATAGGACTCCGGGCCGGTGTCGGCGTCGAGATTTTCAAGCGGTGGCAGGTTGCCGGTTCATACACCTGGGGTATGACCTACACAACCAAAGCCGTCAAGCTTGAGAATTATTCAGCCCGTAACCGTTATTGGGCTGTCTCAGCCACTTATTTCTTCTGATACTCAACGTTCTTCTGATACTCAACAATCCCGCCATATATACCGTCCAAAATGAGTTCCTGACGGAGTTGTGGTCGGTTCCATTAACGATTCCGAAGGAATCCTTTATCTGAATAGCCGTGGGTTGGCGCGAGTGGGAAGCC
>URLF01000015.1 GCA_900548705.1 uncultured Porphyromonadaceae bacterium
TATGTCGACGAGTCGTTCGAGACCATCGCCGGATATGGCCCACACGGAGCCATCGTGCATTACTCCGCCACCGCCGAGTCATCCTCGACCGTCAAGCCCGAGGGACTGCTGCTCATCGACTCCGGAGCGCAATATCTCGACGGCACCACCGACATCACCCGCACAATCGCCGTCGGCACCCCCACCGAGCAGGAGCGACATGACTTCACCCTGGTGATGAAAGGCCATATCGCACTGGCCACCGCCATCTACCCCGAAGGCACCCGTGGCGACCAGCTCGACGCGCTCGCCCGCCAGTTTCTCTGGAAAGAGGGTCTCAGCTATCTCCACGGCACGGGCCACGGCGTGGGCCACTTCCTCAACGTCCATGAAGGCCCCCAGAGCATCCGCCTCAACCATGTCCCTGTCGCCCTGCGCCCCGGCATGCTGACCTCAAACGAGCCGGGTCTATATCGCGCCGGAGTGCACGGCATCCGCTGCGAGAACCTTGTGCTGACCGTCGACGCGTTCACCACCGAGTTCGGCCGCTTCTACCGCTTCGAGCCGATGACACTCTTCCCCTGGGATCTCCCCCTTTTCGACACCGCCATAATGACCCAGGAGGAAATCAACTGGATCAACGGCTACCACGAAGAGGTCTACCGCCGCCTCTCGCCGCGTCTCGACGAGAACCAGAAGGCATGGCTGCGCGAGAAGACCCGCGAACTCAAGAAATAAAGCAACGAAGAAGAAATGGCACTCATACTCCCCCTGCGCGGTTTCACCCCCAAGATAGGCCGCGACTGTTTCCTGGCCGAGAACGCCACCGTCGTCGGCGATGTCGAGATGGGCGACGAATGCTCGGTATGGTTCAACACCGTCCTGCGCGGCGATGTGAACTCAATCCGCATCGGCAACCGCGTCAACATCCAGGACGGCTCGGTGCTCCACACCCTCTACCAGAAATCCACCATCGAAATCGGCAACGATGTCTCTATCGGCCACAACGTCACCCTCCACGGCTGCAAAATCCGCGACTTCGCCCTCATCGGCATGGGAGCCACCGTCATGGATGACGCAGAGGTCGGGGAAGGCGCACTGGTGGCCGCCGGGGCTGTCGTCCTCTCCAAGACCAAAATCGGCCCCCACGAGATGTGGGCCGGAGCCCCCGCGAAATTCGTCAAGATGATGGAGCCGGAGAAGTCAAAGGAGCTGAACGAGAAAATCGCCCGCAACTACCTCTTCTACTCCAAATGGTACACCGACCCCGACAACGCCCCCTTCAAATAACGACATAAGCCGGTTTCCCTTCAATCAACGGGGAGGTAATCGAGGATGGCTGAATCGAACCTGACCGGGCGCCCGCGGAAGAGATTTCCGAGGGCGCCTGTTTTTATCAGGGTGGAGGGGGAACCGTCGACAAGGCGCCGGTGGCCGTCCTCCTCCACTATCAGCCAAAGACGCTGGGAAAGGCGGAGGGAGGAGGAGACATCATGGGAGGAGAGGATGACCGCCTTACCCTCCTCGCGGGCAAGACGCGAGAGTAGCTGCATCGTCTCCAGACGGGAAGCGACATCGAGGAATGCGGTCGGTTCGTCGAGAACCATCACCGGAGTCCCCTGGGCCAAGGCGCGGGCTATCATCACTTTCTGTCGCTCTCCGTCCGAGAGGGAGGCGACCTGACGGGAGGAGAATCCGGCCATCCCGACAGCCTCGATAGCTCGGGCCACCACATCGCGGTCACGCCGCGAAAGACGGCCAAAGAATCCGGTGTGAGGCTGTCGGCCAAGACCGACAAGTTCGGCGACGGTCAGTCCGCCCCCCAGCTCCTGGCCGGTGCTAACTATGCTGACAAGCCTTGCAAGTTCATTCTTTGGAATACCCGCAAGTGAACGTCCGGAAATCTCCACGCATCCCCGCATCGGGAGGAGCCGCCCGGTGACACACCGCAACAGGGTAGATTTGCCCGCACCGTTCGCGCCGAGAAGAGCGACAAGCTCTCCGCGCCCGACAGCGAGGTTGACATCCTCGTAAAGCGGGGTCGCGCCATATCCGACCGCCACATCCTTCAGTTCAAGCAAAATCTCTTTCATCTGAAATAGCTGAGTTTGTCGCGGTTGATAATCACATACATTATAATCGGCACTGATAACAGGGGGGTAATGGCGTTGACAGGGAGTATGCCGCCATTCCCCGCGAAAATCGATATGCAGGCGCAAAGCAACCCGGAGAAACCGCCCCAGAGGGCAGTCGCCGGGAGCAGGCGCACATGGTTGGAGGTGGCGAGTGTGAGTCTCGCGACATGGGGAATCACCAGTCCGAGGAACCCAATCGGCCCGCAGAAAGCTGTCACCGCTGCCGTCAGCACCCCCGATAGAAGCAGCAGCCGGTTACGGGTAGCGGTGAGGTTTACCCCCATCGACTCGGCGTAGTCAGCGCCAAGCAGCAGGGCGTTGAGAGGTTTCACCATCATGAAGGAGGCGAATGTGGCCAGCAGAATCAGCGGGCCGAAGACAGCCAAGTCGGCGAGCGTCACCCCCGAGAAGCTTCCCAGTCCCCAGATGACGAAAGAATGCACCCCCTCCTCGGTGGCGTAGAAGTTTAGAATCGAGATTGCCGAGGAGGCGAGGTAGCCCAACAATATCCCGACAATAAGAAGCATGGCGTTGCCCTTCACAATCCGGGAGAACAGCAACAGCAACAGCAACATCCCGGCCGCACCCGCGACAGACCCGACCAACGCCCCGGCGTAGCGGGCCACACCGACAGCCGCGCCACCTCCGAGGAGCAGCATCATGACGGCCACCCCGAGGGAAGCCCCGGTGGAGACACCAAGGATGGAGGGACCCGCAAGGGGATTGTTGAATGTGGTCTGCAGCAGAAGTCCGGCCACAGCCAGCGCCATCCCTGAAAGAAAGGCGCAACAGGCCATCGGCAAGCGCAGCTCTATGACAATAAGCCGAGCCGCGGCATTGGCCGCCTCGCGGCCTGTCAGCACCATCCACACGTCGGAGGGCGCGACATCAACCGCCCCGAAAAAGAGCAGCGCGACAAACATCACCGCCGACGCTATCCCCACCGGCAGCAACACCCGGGCCATACTCCCGGTTGTCATTCTCTTTCCAGAAACCATAGTGTCAGTCATTATCCCAGAATATCAAGATTTTGGCCACATCCTGCGGCGCGACCCTGACTGTCGCCATCCTCGGCAAGGGGGAGACATCGTCGTAACACATCACCCCCAGCGCGGCGATATCGGCAATCCGTCCTTCACGGTCATAGACGGCATAATACAATGCCCCGGTGGCATCCGGCTCGACACGCGACAGTTCGGCGGTAAGCCTGAAATCGAATTTTCCGACCCCGACACAAGCCGGAGTGGAGGTCTTCATCCCCAGGCGCCGCTCATTGTCGCGGTTCACCTGCACCAACGAGGTCAGGAAACGGCATTTCTCCTCCTCGCTCCATCTGGAATCGAGGGGCGGCAACTCCGTCGCATCCCCGTAAACCGCCTGCGGTTCCTCAGCCACTCCGCCATTTACGGCTCCATCTGAATCAATAACCGGAGGGACAGGAGCCTCCGCCATCAACCCTGACGCGTAGCCGAAGCACCGGAAAAGGTAAAGACAGCAATCGAGCCGGAATCCGGTAAGCCGCATGAAATCCGACGCCAACCTGTCAATCTCCGCCAGTGACTCCGCCGACATCACCGGGCGCAGGAACCCCGACGCGGGCAACGCCTGCATCATATACTGGAGGGGAGGGAACTCCCCGAATCCCCCCTCGCGGTTGATGGCCACCAGCATTTCGGGGAAACTGAAAAATCCCCGCGCCATAAGCCGCTTCAACGTCTCTGGAAATGAGATGGAAACAGATTTCATCTGGATATTACTGCTTTACAAGGTTTCGATAAAAAATTCGCCAGAACTGTAATCCAAATTACATTGTTTTAAATACAAAACATTTACTCTAAATCAATGTAGGCAATGAACGCAATACGTCGCCCGAAATTCCTCAGTTCGTGGATAGGAAAACACTTATGATAATACTCGTCGCGGGGTTGTTGGCCGGCATCTTCCTGCCGGTCACTCCCGACCAGTCGCTGACATACTGGACGATATTCAGCATCGTGGCAGGAGTAATTCTTCTGGTTTTCATCATCGCCGGCATCGTGGAAAAATGCTGGGCATACACCGCCACACTCTGTATGGTCATCGCCTTGATTCTGATGGCCTTCTTCAAGGTGATACTCCCTAACATCAGGTAGGGAGTAACGACAGAGAGGATGAAAAATAAGCAACGCCCGTCAACTCAGTGAAGTTGACGGGCGCTGTTTGTAGTTGGTGACGGCAACTAATCCTCGTCAACGGGGATTACTTGCGGATACCGAGCTCCTTCTGGGCGATGATGGCGCGGTAGCGGTTGATGTCCTTCTTGATCAGGTAATCAAGCAGGCGACGGCGCTTGCCGACGAGAGCCTTGAGGGCGCGGGCAGTTGTATGATCTTTGTGATTTGACTTAAGGTGTTCAGTCAAATGAGCGATACGGACCGAGAACAATGCAATCTGGGCTTCAGGAGAGCCAGTGTCAGTCTTACCCTTACCGTATTTCTCGAAGATCTCGATTTTTTCGTCAGAATTCAGATGCATTCTTTCAGAGATGTTTTGAGAAGTGAGTAATAAAATATGTAAAGCGGCTGCAAAGTTAAGGATTTTTCCGGAAACCGCAAAGCGGCGTGGCCGGAATTTTCAAAAATCACCCGACAAGACAGCCGGAAAAATCAGTCGTCGAGGGTCAGACGCTCCTTGGCGGGGTTGCGGTAGTGGATTTTACCTTCGATATACTCCTGTGTAGCAATCAATGTGGGCTTGGGGAGCTTCTCGTAGTAGCGGGAAATCTCAATCTGCTCGCGGTTCTCGGAAATCTCCTCCAGGTTGTCGTTGAGGGAAGCGAATTCCTGGAGTTTCTTGTCAAGCTCGTGCTTCATCTCGCCGGCGATCTGGTTGGCGCGTTTGGCGATGATGCTTACGGTCTCGTAGACATTGCCGGTATCCTTGCAGAGATCCATCATGTCACGGGTGACGGTGTTGAGCGGGGCGTTTGTCTTCTTGTAGTCCATTTATGTTGATGGTGTTTTGTTTTGTCTTGAGGTCGGGGGGATTTCAGCTTCTTGGGGGAGGCGTCAGTCCTTCACATACTTCCGGGCGATTTTGAAGATATTCTCAGCCTCGGAGAGGTTTTTCGACTCGGGATAATTGTTGATGAACGAGTAATACTCGTCGATGACGTCGCGGAAACGGTCGGCCTTCTTCTCCTCCACGGAGAGGACAGCCTCCTGGTATTTCGCCTTCAGGACAAGCATCTCCAGGTCCTCTTTGTATTTGGAGTAGGGATACTCCTTGATGGCGTTGTGGGCTGTGACGATGCAGCTCTCGTAGTTGTTGCCCAGGTATGTGCCGAGGTTGTAGTAAAGCTGGGCATTCTGAAGCTCCTTGAGGGTCAGCTTGTCCTGCAGCTCGAAAATGGCGTTTTGGGCGAGCGACACCTTGTCGGAACGGGGGAAAAAGTCCAGGAATCCCTGCAGCTCCTCGATGGCCTTGATGGTCTCCGACTGGTCGAGCTGCGCCTCGGGTGAATCGAGGTAATATGAATATCCAGCGTAATAACGGGCAGGCTCGGCATATTTCCCCTTGGGGAAACGCTGGTAATAAGCCTTGAAATATGAGGCCGCGTCGGGATATTCCTTGTTCTCATAATGGCTCATGGCCAACAGGTAGAGCGACTCCTCAGCCTTGTCAGACCCCTTGAACACGGTCACGACATCTTTCAGCAGGGTGTAGCTCTGGACATATTTCTTCTGTTCGAACGCGCGTTTGGCGTATTCAAACTTATAGTTGGCGTCATTGCTCTTGAGGACCTTCTGATATTCCCCGCAGGAAGCCAGGGAGACGGCCGTCATCACCGCCACAGCAAGCCACAAGATGAGTTTCTGAACCATATGTTACCTAATAATGAATCTCTTGAACATCATCACCTCTCCAACGTCGGAAGAGATGACAAAACCGCGCCCCATTTCCGGCCTAAAGCCGGGGCGCCTGTTTCAAGCGGCAAAGTTAGCGATTTTTTCCGGATTTTCAGACACGGCCACCATTATTTTTCATTACTGTATGGAAAAAGACCGGGAGAAAGACAGAAAAAAACCGGTGTGCCAAAATCCATTATTTGACACACCGGCCTTTTATCACACAAATTTTAACACACTGTCATCTTATCTGACAGCCACTTTACTGACTGTCCCGTACTGGGAGCGCACGACAACTAATGTGGTATTTTTTCGAGTCGTAACCGAATGCCTACATCTACTCCAAAAACGCCACACCATAAAACTGATTGCTCAATAAGGTTCTTTCGGAGGGAAAGCGAATCCTGATTGTTGTCGCAAATTTAGCCACAAATTTTAAAATTTGCAAATTTTCCTGAAAATATTTTTCATTTTTTCTTTTGGAGTATTTTCGTTATTTTTGCAGTTTGAAATGAAGCCAGGCAAAAACAGCCAAGCTCAATCGGCAGCTTGCCGCCGACGACACCCTTCCAAAGGGATGGCGTTCTCCGCCGGACTTCATCCACAAATCGATTAGACAATGAATAACCGAGAGGAATATAATCCGCTGAGAAACACAGAGCGCAGACAACAGCGCAACATCGAGTTCTCAGACCGCAGCTTTGACGATCACCGCGACCGTCCGCAGGCCCGTGGGCTGCAAGATGAAGGTCACGCGGCGGATTACGACGATTATGACATGGACAACCGTGGTGACTATTATCCCCAGGACGATTATTACCGCGAGAATGAATATTACCCCGAAGAGGAATATCACCAACAAGAGGAATATCCTCGGGGGGAATATTATCCACGCGAGGAGTATCAGCCACGCGAGGAGTATCAGCCACGGCAATCCTCAGCCCCACGACAGGAATGGAACACGCCTTACCGCGAGGCACAGACAAGCCGGGATGCCGACCGCGACGGATACCGGGCAGGTTATCGCGACGGCTACCGCGACAATGACGCGTCGCGTGGCGGCGGTGGCGGACATGGGAATTGGGGCAATGGAACTTACGACAATATGGAAGATAGCAACAAGGGAAATTTCAGCCAACGTCATCCGATACTGATGAACTTGCTGTATGCGGCCTGCGCCACCGTGCTGGCCGTATGGATGGCCCTGTGGTTTCTCGACTTCTGGACTTTCCACGGCCAGGAACGCGCTGTGCCCGACGTGAAGGGGCAGAGCTTCGATATGGCGCAGGGAAACATCTCACGCGCCGGACTGAAAGCCGTGGTCACCGACTCTGTGTATGACAGCTACGCCCGTCCGGGCACTGTGGTGGAGCAAAGCCCGATTCCGCTGGCGAAAATCAAGCGTGGGGGCACCGCCTACCTGACACTGGTGGCCTATACCCCCAAGATGGTCACCATCCCCGATTTCTACGATGTATCCGAACGCCAGGCACGTTCGATGCTCGAAGGGCTCGGCATCACGCAGGTGATGACTGTCAGCGTCCCCTCGGAATATGAGGGACTGGTGCTTGGAGCGAGATTCAACGGTGTGTCGTTGCGTCCCGGGGCGAAAGTGCCGGTATCGGCCGTCATCACCCTTGAGGTGGGCGGAGGATTGGGACACACCTACACCTCCGACGAGATTGTGGACACAGTGGCCATCGAACAGACCATAGAGGCCCTCAACATCGACTGACACCTATGACCAGACAATCAACCGACGAGATGGCAAACGCCACCCGGCATATCGAGGATGAGGCAAAGCCCATCATCGCTCCCGACATACCCGTCGACGAAACCGACGAGGATGATGTTGAGGGGGAAGAGGAGAACGGCCTCTATGAGCATTTCCGCTTCGTGGCCGACCAGGGGCAACAGCTCCTGAGAGTGGACAAATTCCTGGTAGACCACATGCAGAAAGCCTCGCGCAACCGCATCCAGCAGGCGGCGGAAGCAGGCTGCATCCTTGTCAACGGCAACCCCGTCAAATCCAACTATCGGGTAAAGCCACGGGATGTGGTGTCGGTGGTGATGGACCGTCCGCGCTATGAGATGGAGATTACCCCCGAGGACATCCCACTTGACATTGTCTATGAAGATGAGGATGTGCTTGTGGTCAACAAACCCGCCGGACTGGTGGTGCATCCGGGTCACGGCAACTGGACGGGCACACTGGTCAACGCGCTGGCATGGCACCTGCGCGACAACCCCGATTATGATGTCAATGACCCGCGCTTAGGGCTCGTGCACCGCATAGACAAGGACACCTCCGGACTGCTGGTGGTCGCCAAAACCCCCGACGCGAAGACCCACCTTGGGAAACAGTTTTTCAACAAGACTACCAAACGGGAATATCGCGCCCTGGTATGGGGCATCCCCTCCCCTGCCACCGGACGTATCGAGGGGAACATCGGCAGGTCGCTGAAAGACCGGCTCCAGATGGCGGTCTCCCCCACCGACTCCGAACTCGGCAAACATGCCGTCACCCATTACGAGGTGTTGGAGCAATTAGGGCATGTCTCACTGATGAGATGCGTGCTTGAAACCGGACGCACCCACCAGATACGCGTCCATATGCGTCATATAGGCCATCCCCTCTTCAACGACGCACGATATGGCGGGGACCAGATTTTACGCGGAACCACAGCGGCCTCCTACCGTCAGTTTGTCAACAATTGCTTCGCCATATGCCCCAGGCAGGCACTACACGCACGGACTCTCGGTTTCGTGCATCCCCGCACCGGCGAGGAGATGTTTTTCTCCGCCCCGATCCCTCCCGACATGGAGCAGCTAATCGAACGTTGGCGCAATTACGCCGCGACAGCTAAATAACAGCATAATCAACAATATCAACATCAACCGACCAAAATGAACAACAATTACCAACCGAACGGCTACGGACAGCAGCCTTATCAGGGGCAACAGCCACCTTACCAGGGACAGCAACCCTATCAGCAACAGCAACCCTATCAGCAACAAGGCTATCCGCAACAAATCATCATCAACCAGCAACCCGCCAGGAAAAACGGCCTCGGCACCGCAGGGTTTGTGCTTGCAATTCTGGCCCTGGTGTTCTGCTGGGTTCCGTTCCTTGACTTCATTTTCTGGATTCTTGGTGCCGTATTCTCGGTCATCGGCCTGTTCAAAGCCCCGCGCGGGCTCGCGATAGCCGGAACCGTGATATCATTTTTCGGCATCATCGTATTGATACTCTTTTTCGGAGCGTTAATCGGACTGGGCAGCATCGCCGCCTTGTAAGCTCCAGACCTATAAGCAACAGGTCGGGATTATCTCAAAGTTCCGGCCGGTTGCTTATAAAAAAATGAAACCGGACTCGATTCACATCGAATCCGGCTCCTTCCTTATTGGCATTTGTAATATTGTCAGTATTGAAATGACTTGTATGTTAATAATTTAACACATCGCAATATGAAACAAACAATGTACCAAACAAATTCATCACATTAATTCAAAATTCTAAATCTATGTAGGTGCAATCAGTATTCTCTTTCACTAATGATGTCACAAAGTTACAAGAGAATCGCGAGATATAGGCCATATTTGTAGTTAATTATTGTTAATATGACTGAACATCACTTACCGATTTTGCAATATAATTACAAACTCGTTGAGACTCAAAGGGGAAGGGAATCCATGATTTTTTCGTAAATTTGCAGTGGGGAAAAACGGTGTCAGGCATCTTCCCCACTTTCCCCTTGCAACATCACGTCAATTATGTCCGCAAAAGAAAAAACAGGCATCTCGCCGCTCGAAAAAATCCGGCACTACATGCGTGAAAACGGCATTGACCGGCTACTGTCAGACAACCCGAAAGTCGGGATTGCCCTGAGCGGCGGCCCTGACTCGATGGCCATGCTCCACCTCGCGGTCGAACTTGGCTGGCATCCCGTAGCCCTGCACTGCAACTTCGGACTGCGGGGGGAGGAGAGCGAACGTGACGAGGATTTCGTGACCCGCCATTGTATGGATGCCGGAATCGAGCTGCACAAGGTATGTTTCGATGTCTGGAAACGGATGCGCGACACCGGGGAATCAACCGAGATGGCATGCCGAGAACTGCGGTATGCCTGGTTCAGGGAAATCGCCTCCGAGAAAGGGTTGCAGGCAATCGCGCTCGGCCACCATATGAATGACAACATAGAGACATTCATGCTCAACGCCCTGCGGGGATGCGGCACCGGGGGCGCGAAAGGCATACCGCCGACCCGCGACATCTTCATCAGGCCGCTCCTGTGCCTGTCGCGACGGGAAATCCTCCATTACCTTGAAGAGAAAGGGATACCGAGCGTGACAGACTCCACCAACGCGGCCAATGATTTCAGCCGCAACAAGCTCCGCAACATCATCCTCCCCGCAATCGAGGAGTGCTTCCCCGGCGGCGGGAGACGCCTGGACATGACAAGCCGCAACATCGCCCGCGACAACAGATTGCTCCAATCGCTTGTCAATGAGAAACGGGCCAGATACACCTGTCCCGACGGGAGCATCGCGGCAAGACTCCTGTTCGAGACCGAAAGGGAGGGAGCCACACTGCTATATCATATCCTCTCTGGAGACCTCGACCTGGAGACCATCATCAAGATACAACGCTCCATTCAGTCAAGCGGGAAATTCCATACAGGCCGAAGCGGCCAACGGTATCTGCTCGACAGAGGTATGCTTATACCCCTCCGCGACAATTCCTCTGCGACCGACCTCCACCTGACAATTGACCGCGATGAACTCAAGGCAACCGGAGAAACGGCTTTACTTATCCCGGGCACAAATATGCGGCTCAACGCCAGACTGCTTACCCAACAGGAGTTCGCGCCCCGAAGAGATGCAAGTTTCGCATGGTTCGACGCGGCAATCCTCAGCCAAGGAGGTGAACTGACCATACGTCATACACGCACCGGCGACCGGATAAAACCGTTCGGAATGAAAGGAAGCCGCCTGCTGAGCGACATCTTCACCGACTGCAAGCTGTCGGTGACCGACAAGGAGCGGCAGACGGTAGTGTGTCTCGGAGAGGAAATCATATGGATTCCGGGAATAAAGAACTCCAGAATCCACACCGTCGGGAGCGAGGTTGAAAACATTCTGGAACTTCATATGCTGAATGTCGCGAAAAAATCGTAACTTTGCGTGTTTATACGACACGACTTTATTGACAATGCCATCATACAACGAATACAGACAGGATTTCCTGCGGGACCGCGTAAATGGCGCTCCCTCTCTCTCTCCGGCCGAAAAGCGCCGGCGCCGCAACCGAAAGGTAATCGGATGGATATGGAAGACATTCGCTATCGGGCTGGCGGCAGTGTTGCTGCTCTTCATCCTTATATATAACGGATGGATCGGCTATATGCCCCCTATCGAGGAGCTGCAGAACCCCAACGACAAGTTCGCGACGGTCATCTACTCGGCCGACGGCGAAGAGATGGGCCGCTATTACCGCAATTCAGGCAACCGAGTGTATGCTGATTATTCAGAAATCTCACCTTATATAATAGACGCCCTCATCTCGACCGAGGATGCCCGTTTCGAAGACCATTCGGGAATCGACCTCAGGGCCATGGCGCGAGTGGTGGTGAAGACCCTTATCATGCGGCAGAAAAATGCCGGTGGCGGCTCCACCATAACCCAGCAGCTGGCCAAGCAGCTCTATTCGCCGGAGACGGAAAACATCTTCGACCGCGCTTTGCAGAAACCAATCGAATGGATGATTGCCGTCAAACTGGAACGTTACTACTCCAAGGATGAAATCATCAAGATGTATCTCAACCAGTTTGACTTCCTCTACAACGCTGTCGGTATCAAGTCGGCGGCGCATGTCTATTTCGGCAAGCTCCCCAAAGACCTGAAAATCGAGGAGGCGGCCACCCTGGTGGGCATGGTGAAGAACCCCGCGTATTACAATCCTGTACGTCACCCCGAACGCACCCGCGAGCGCCGCAACGTCGTGCTGGAGCAGATGTACAAAAATGACAAAATCACAAAAGAGGAGCTCGACTCGCTCAAGCAGCTCCCCCTCACGCTGAAATTCACCCGCGTCGACCACAAGGAGGGGCTGGCCCCTTATTTCCGCGAGGAGCTGCGCCGGATTCTTACCGCCAAGAAACCCGACCTTGCCAACTACCGGGGCTGGGAGAAGCAGAAATACATCGACGACTCGATAGCCTGGGAGACCAATCCCCTCTTCGGCTGGATAGAGAAAAACCCCAAGCCGGACGGCTCGAAATATGACCTCTACACCGACGGCCTGAAAATCCGCACCACCATCGACTCGCGCATGCAACGTTACGCCGAGGAGGCTGTGCAGGAACACATGTCGTCGCTCCAGGCTGCGTTTTTCCGCGAGAAGCGCGGTTCGCGCAACGCCCCCTACACCTCCAACAGCGAGGAGTTAGGGAAGGTGTCGGTATCTTCACTCATCAACAAGGCCATCAAGCAGACCGACCGCTACCGCGTGATGAAGAAGGCCGGGGCCACCGATGAGGAAATCCAGAAAGCCTTCAACACCCCCCGGGAAATGAATGTGTTCTCATACCACGGGGTTGTCGACACGGTGATGACTCCGCGCGACTCGCTGATATACCAGAAGCATTTCCTGCGTACAGGCTTCATGTCGATGGATCCCCGCAACGGCTATGTAAAGGCTTACGTCGGAGGGCCCAACTTCTCCTTCTTCCAGTATGATATGGTGTCGACCGGACGCCGACAGATCGGTTCGACCATCAAGCCGTTCCTCTACACCTACGCCATGGAGGAGGGATTCACCCCTTGCGACCGCATGCTCAACGCCCAGCCGGTAATCATCGACGAGAGCGGCCGCCCTTGGGCACCCAGAAACTCGGGCCACGGGCGTATCGGGGAGATGGTAGACCTGCGCTGGGCCCTCACCTACTCCAACAACTGGATTTCGGCACGTCTGATGGAACAGCTATCCCCCCAGACCCTTGTCCGCAACATGCACAACTTCGGCATCACCAACACACTGAACCCGGTGATGTCGATATGTCTCGGTTCCTGCGAGGTCTCAATCCGCGAGATGGTCGGGGCCTACACCGCCTACGCCAACAACGGCATGAGGGCCGACCCCTTGTATGTGACCTCCATCTCGGACGCAAACGGCAATGTGATTTCTGAATTCTCGACCCGCCACACGGAAGTAATATCCGAGGCGGCCTACGCCAAAATCCTCTCCATGCTGCTCAATGTGGTCGATTCCGGTACGGCCAACAGACTCCGCCGTCCCCCCTACAACCTGACAGCCGAGATGGGAGGCAAGACCGGAACCACCAACTACAACTCAGACGCATGGTTCATGGCCTTCTCTCCCGAGCTGGTCAACGGAGCCTGGGTAGGTGGCGAGGAGCGATTCATCCATTTCAACTCCATGGCCAGCGGTCAGGGAGCCGCAGCCGCCCTCCCCATCGTCGGCCTCTACCTGCGCAAGGTCTACGCCGACAACCGCCTGCCTTACAGTCAGAACACCCGCTTCGAGACCGACTTCTCCCAGGTGTGTGACAAGGAATTCTATGATTATGTGGAGGAATCTCCCGATGCCGAGGAGACAATCTCTGACATTTTCGACTGATGACATTCCGGCGTATCGCCAAGAAATCGACACAAAAAATCCCGTCGCGGTCATTGGCCGCAACGGGATTTTTCGTAACTTTGCGCCATCTTTTAGGTTTCACAGTTAACGGCCACAGGCAAGCAAGATTATCACATATGCTATTTTATTGGTTGTCAACGGCCTACAGACTATAAGTTTTCAATATGGGAGGTTTCTTCGGCGCCGCTATGGCAAAGCCGTGTGTCAATGACCTGTTTTACGGCACTGACTACAATTCACATCTTGGCACAAAACGTGCCGGACTGGTGACTTTCGACCCGCATGAGGGTTTCAACCGCAAAATCCACAAACTTGAACGTGACTATTTCCGCTCGAAATTCGAGGATGAGCTTGACACATTTGTCGGCAACCAGGGAATAGGGGTAATCAGCGACACCGATCCACAACCTATCATCGTCAATTCCCATCTGGGAAGGTACGCCGTGGTCACCGTTGCGAAAATCAACAACCTGCGGGAAATCGCCGATGAACTCATCGCCAAAGGACACCATTTCAGCGAACTTTCAGCAAACAAAATCAACCAGACCGAACTGGTGTCGCTCCTGATAAACATGGGAGCCGACTTCGTGGAAGGCATCAATCTGGTCTACCGCAAGATAAAGGGTTCGTGCTCGATGCTCATCCTGACAGAGGACGGCATCATAGCAGCCCGCGACTATCTGGGACGCACCCCGGTAATCATCGGCCATAAACCGGGGGCATACGCCGCCACATCGGAGACATCAGCGTTCCCCAACCTCGACTACGAAATCGTGCGCGACCTTGGTCCGGGAGAAATCGTAAGGCTGCGTCCCGACTCGATGGAACAGCTCCAGGCCCCGGCCAAACGTGAGCAAATCTGCTCCTTCCTCTGGGTATATTACGGCTTTCCCGCCAGCGACTACCTGGGAATCAACACCGAGGCCATGCGCGAGACCGGAGGAAAGACAATGGGGGAAAAAGACCCGACAGAGGCCGATTGCGTGTGTGGCATCCCTGACTCAGGTGTGGGCCACGCCCTTGGATATGCCGAAGGACGCGGCATCCCCTACCAACGCGCGGTATTGAAATACACCCCGACATGGCCCCGATCCTTCACCCCGGGCAACCAGTCGCGACGCGACCTTGTGGCCAAGATGAAACTCATTCCCAACCGCGCGATACTCGACGGCAAACGGGTGGTGTTCTGTGACGATTCCATCGTGCGCGGCACCCAGCTTCGCGACAATGTCCGCACATTCTTCGGTTGCGGTGCCAAAGAGGTGCATGCCCGCATCTCATGCCCTCCCTTGGTCTACGGATGTCCCTTCATCGGGTTCACCTCCTCCAAGAGCGACATGGAGCTTATCACCCGCCAGATCATAAAGGATTTCGAGGGAGATGACAAAGCCAACCTTGAGCTTTACGCCACCGCCGGCACACTCCAGTATGAACGTATGGTGAAGGAGATTGCCAACCGTCTGGGCCTGACCACACTCCGGTTCAGCGTGCTTCAGGATATGGTGGAAAGCATCGGATTGCCGAAATGCCGTGTCTGCACCCACTGTTTCGACGGCTCGGGTTGCCATCCCGATGAGGCCTACCGAGCCGACCATCCGGAGGAATAAGAACCAATCACGACATTGACTCCACAACCATAACGAAGAAGAGAATCATCAGCTTCTCTCTTCGACAAATAACGCGGATTCCACCTTTTGCCATACAGAATGGCAGATTGGTGGAATCCGCGTTATTTGTCCCGGCGAGAGGGTCTTACTTCGTGTCGATAGTCTTGAAAGAGACGAGGATGCGGCATATTTTCGCACCTGAAATCTCGACCACCTTGAATATGATTCCGTTCCATTCATAACGCTCCCCGGTAACAGGGAAATGTTTCAATTCCTCAAGCAGGAAACCGCCGAGAGTCGAATATGAAGCGGGGTGATACAACTCCTCCCGCTCGAAATGACTGAGGAAATCATAGAATGATATTCCGGCATCGACCAACCAGCTTCCGGCCACTCCGGCAGGGAAAATCATTTCAGGGCCACCACTGTGGGGCATCTCCCCCACAAGTCCGTCAAGCACATCGCCGGGGGTAAGCACACCCGACAAGTCGCCGAACTCGTCACAGACCAAAGCGAAATGAACCCGCTTGGTCTTCAGTGTGTCGAGCGCGTCATACACACTCATCGTCTCGGGGAAATATACCGGCGCACTGACGACATCCTGCAATCTGAATCCGGGTCTGTCGATGGTGAGTATGAGCTGCTTCAATGACACCATACCGCAGACGGTCTCCTGACGGGAATTGCAGTAGACCGGATAAGAATTATGAAGGTTTTCCGACAAGTGACGTTTTATCTCCGCCACATCCATATCGAGGTTAAGAGCCTTGACATCGACTTTCGGGGTCATAATCGAAGCCACCCTCAAGTCACCGAGAACGAGAGCGCGTTCCATGATGTCCTGCTCCACCTTCTTCACCTCTCCGGCATCCGCGCCATCCTGAATCAGTGATTTTATCTCATCCTCGGTCACATTGTTGTCATGCCCCTTCAGTCCGAGTATCTTCACCAGAAAAGAGGTGGACACTGACAGAAGCCACACCGCAGGTAGCGCGATGGCCGACAGCAAGCGCATGGGGCGCGAAATCAGTTTGGCCACAGTGTTTGAGGCCGCCAGTCCGATTCGTTTCGGGACAAGCTCCCCGACAACAATCGAGAGATAGGTCACCACCGCGACAATAGTTATCTGTCCCACTGAATGAGCCGCCTTCGCACCCATGCCCATACGCTGGAGCATCCGGCCGACATCATCGGCCAGTGCCGCTCCGGAATAGAGACCGGTAAGGATTCCGATGAGGGTTATACCAATCTGTATGGTCGACAGAAAGCGGTCGGGGTCTTCGGCCAGCTTCAATGCGACAGCCGCCCCCCGGCTGCCCTTGCGGGCATCCGAGGAGAGGCGTGATTTTCTCGCGGATATCAGGGCAATCTCAGACATCGAGAATACCCCGTTCAGGAGAATGAGGAGTAAGATTACGATTATGTCATCCATATGTTGTCATAGGTTCGTGGAATCTGTCAGGAAGCCTTGGCTTCGGCGTCGCGCGGATGGGTGAAACTGCGGTATGACGACGGAGCGAGGTTGAGCTTACCCGACGCACGCAGCAGCTTTCTCAGCGAGGTCACCATTTCCTGACTCTCCTGCAGGAGATTGAGGTAAACATAAGCCACCGTCATGTCAGCGTCGTTGTCGTTGCGGAGGAACTCATACACCTCGCGTGAACGGGCAGTAAGGCAGTTCTTGATTTCATCACACCTGCGGCGCAGACCGTCAATCACATCGGGACGGCTCTCTTCGATAGCGGCCTCCGAATCGCGTAACACCGCTGTTATCTTCTCGCGGATAGCGGCGAGGTTGTCATGGAAGACAGCAGGAAGAGGACGGAAATTATTGTCGACATGCTCCTTGCAGACCTCGTTGACACGCCTGAGGTTGTAGGTCATCGACATGGCCATGGTAGTCTCCAGATGGAACCAGGTGCTTTTCTCAATGGCGGTCTCCGGGGCGACCTTGCGCAGACAGACAGTCATCTTGCGACGCTGCGATTTCAACACATCCTTCTCCGAGACAAGGGCTTTCTCGGCCCGCGAAAGCATCCGGGAATTATCTTCGAGGAACCCTCCGGCGACATCGTCATAGGCCGTGGCGGCAAACTGAAGGAACATCTTGAATTTCTCGTTGATGTAAATCCTCAACAAGGGCCATACTTCTGTGGTATCCTCGGTGGAGAGAATGGTCTGGAAGAGGGTGTCGTTTTCAACCTCCTGTTTTTTCTTGCGGAATCTGATATTGCTGCGTATCAATACTCCGATGGCAATCACTCCGCCGGCAATCATCACCGGAATGCCACCGAGATGCATAAGGCATACCACCATACCTGCTCCGATGAACGCCACACCTGCGGTGATGAACCATCCGCCGATGACGGAAATAACGCCTGTAATCCTGAACACGGCACTTTCACGTCCCCATGCACGGTCGGCAAGCGAAGTACCCATAGCCACCATGAAGGTGACGAAAGTGGTCGACAGAGGAAGTTTCATCGATGTACCCCAGGCAATAAGTATACCGGCGAGCATAAGGTTGACCGAACCGCGCACAAGGTCGAAGGCGGCTCCCTCCTCGGGCTGTGTGGTTGTGGAGTCCATTCGTCTTGAAATCCAACGTTTCACACCGGCGGGTGTACGGTCGCTGACCCAGTTGAACGAGTTGAGGGCGACCCTGACAAGCGAACGTCCGATGCGGGAAGAGCCGAACATCTCATCCCCCTGGCTCTGGGCGCTAAGCCCCACTGTGGTCTGGGTCACCTGACGCGCTTTGCGGGAGGTAGCCAGCGAGACCACCATAATCATGCCTGCTCCGATGAGGAAATAGAACGGAGTGTTGGCCGACCCGTTAAGGCTATCCATAAGGAATCCATGGGGATTACCACCACCCGACTCCATATAATCCTGATAAGAGGCAAGTGAGGTCAACGGGACACCGATGAAGTTGACAAGGTCATTTCCGGCGAAAGCCATCGCGAGGGAGAATGTGCCAAGCAATACCACAACCTTGAAGACATTCACCTTCATCCAGTGAAGAAGCTGCATCAATATAGTGAAAACCACAAAGCATCCTCCAAGTATGAGAGCAGTATGGGTGTGTATCCATTCCTTCAAATCAGGGGTCATGAAGGTCATGTCCTTGACACCCTTTATGAGCATAAAATATATTATGGCGGTGCAGGCGATACCTCCGAAGAGACCCACTTTCCATTTCAACTTGCTTTTATACTCGAAAGTGAACACCAGGCGGGTCAGGAACTGCACCAACGTACCGAACACAAACGCGATGGCCACAGAGAGGAAAATACCCAAGATGACCGACAGGGCCTTCTCGGTGTTCAGCAAATCACCCATCGAAAGGGTGCTTTCGGGAGCGGCCGTCTTGAACAATGCGACCACAAATGTGGCTCCCAACAGCTCGAACACCATCGACACAGTGGTCGAGGTAGGCATCCCAAGAGAGTTGAACACGTCAAGAAGTATCACATCCGTGACCATCACAGCCATGAATATGACTATCACATCATAAAACGACAGGTTCTCGGGACGGAATATGCCGTGACGGGCTATATCCATCATTCCGTTGCTCATCGCCGCACCGATGAATACTCCTATGGCCGCCACCAGCACAATCCGTTTGAACGAGGCGGCTCTTGAACCTACGGCAGATGAAAGAAAATTGACTGCATCGTTGCTGACTCCCACCGACAGGTCTACCACCGCCAGCAGGAACAGGAACACCACGATGCCTAAAAACAAAATGTCCATAAATCCGTATCAATAACTTTGTTTATTTACGGAACAAAATTAAGAACATCATGTTTCATAAATATTAATATTACGTTGCCTTTTTATTAAAGGAACTTCCCGGCACGGACTTGGGAAGTCACCCTACCTGATATTGAAATCAAAGCGCAGGCCGCCGTCGTTTGAGGCTGAAATCTCTCCGCCATGGATGGCCACCGCGTTACGGACAATAGCCAGTCCAAGGCCGGTGCCGCCAGCCTCACGCGACCTTCCCTTGTCAAGCCGGTAAAAACGGCCGAAGACATGGGGAAGATGCTCCGGAGGGATGCCGACACCGTTGTCGCGGAATATGAAATGACCGTCCGGGTCGGCGTGGATTGAGATTTCCGTGCCGCCACTGTAAGCGATGGCGTTGTCAATAAGGTTGCGGAACACCGATTCCAAAAGCTGACGGTTGCCCATGACCGACAACTCAGGCATATCGACTTTGATTGTCATATCGGTCAGCAATCTCTCCTCCGCCACCACCTCTTCGACCAATGCCGTAAGGTCAATCTCCTCCTTGGTAATCATAGCCGCCCCCTCATCCATCCGCGTGATGGTGGAGACATCCTTGAGCAGGGAGTCGAGACGACGGGCGTTGGCCATCATCCGGTCAAGAAACTCCCGTCTCTTCTCCTCATGGAGTTCCGGATGGTCACGCAACAGTTCAAGGCACACCAGAATCGAGGCGACAGGGGTTTTCAGCTCATGGTTGATATTGCTGGTCAGCTGTTTCTTAAGTTCGATTTTCTCATGTTCCTGACGCAGAGCCTCGCGATGCTGCCTGTCACGCTGGACATAGAGCCTGACGATATGGCTGGCGATACTTCCAAGCTCATCATGGGGGAAACCCTCGTCACCGAATATATGCTCCCCCCTCTCGGCTTTCGCGGCGAAGCGGTTAAGACGTCCTATGCTGAGCGAAATCCTGCGGGTGGCAAGAAAACCGGCCAGACTCATCAACAATGTCATCGCCGCCAGAATCCACAAAAGTGTCTGGTCGGCCCTGAGAAATTCCTGCAGGGAATGGGAATACGGGGCGGCGGAACGCACCACCATCCCGTCATCACCCAGACGGGCGGAATAGAAATAATTGATATCGTCGCTCTCGGAATGACGGGCTACCGAACAGCCCGTTCCGGTCTGGCGCGCCTGACGGATTTCAGGGCGGCCGTTGTGGTTTCCGGTCGGGAAGGGTGTGTTGTCGTTATTATCATAAATAACTGTGCCGTTCGCGTCGACGATGGTCACACGAAGGCTGTCGCTCCCCAAAGTGATGCGTCCTACCGCACTGTCAGGGGACTCCCCTTTACCCAACGCCTCGATTATGTCGGCGTTATGGGCCTGCAGCTCAGTGTCAAGCAGAATCTGCTTGAACTCCTTTTCCCGCTGATACTGGAACACCATAAATGTGCCTACCAGAAGCCAGCAGAGAGCCATCACCGCCAGCAACACCCGGGAATGGAACGACAGTTTAATCTTCCCAACCATATCCATATCCCGAACGGGTCACAATATGTTTGCCATACGGAGCGATTTTGCCGCGCAGGCGCGTGATATGCACATCCACCGCCCGGTCGACCACCACCACCTTCTCGGGCCAAATCTTTTCAAGCAGCTCCTCACGGGAAAACACCCTCGACGGATTGTCAAGCATCAGGGCAAGAATCTCAAACTCTTTCCGGGCCAATTTCACGGGGGATCCGTCGACAAGACATGTCAGAGACTGGCGGTCACAGACCACCGGCCTTTCCGTCACCTTCGGAGCCGCAGCCGCTCCACGGGTACGGCGCAACACAGCCTCGATACGAGCCATCACAATTTTTATAGAGTATGGCTTGGCTATATAATCATCCGCGCCCAAGGTGAGCCCCTTCAGCACATCATCATCAGAGTCTTTGGCGGTAAGGAAGATTATCGGGAGTGACGCGGTTTCTGGCTCCCGTTTCAAGACCTCGGCAAGCTCACAGCCGCTCATGCCTCCCATCATGATGTCAAGCAGCAGCAGGTCATATTTGGTGAGGTCTATAGCGAGCGCCTCTTCCGCGCTTGAGGCGGTATCGACCTCATACCCTTCAAATTCAAGGTACATACCAAGCCCCTCACGCAGGGCCTCCTCATCATCTACTACCAGAATCTTCGCTTTTTTAGTATCCATGCTGCAAATATATTTCATTCCCCACTCATATCACAAAAGGTCACGCAATTTTTAATAAAAATTTAATGATTATCCTCCATACCACCCGGACATATTGAAATGTCATCGGGAGGATATGGAGGACAACCATCAAATTGACCTATCGGAATCAAAGGCGGCGGAAAGAAATCGCAAAACCTCCGCCGGGAACCATATGCACAGGGATTGAATCGGAGGCGGAGACTGTACGGCGGCTGATCACATACGCTTCCGGATTGGTGTCGTAATGGGCATCGGACGCATCGGCGTAGATGGTGGCCTCATATTGCGCTCCTGAATCGAGGAAGTCGAGACGGAGGGTGTCTGAATGCCCGTCGGCATTGGCCACACCCCCGGCAAACCAGTTGTCACTGTTCTTGTCCTTACGAGCCACGATTATGTACTCACCCGGCTCGGCATCGATATAGCGGCTCTCGCTCCAGTCGACAGGCACATCCTTTATGAACTGGAACGCGTCCATCTTCTCGGCGTAATGCTCCGGCATATCGGCAGCCATCTGGAGGGGGGAGTACATAGTCATGTAGAGGGCAAGCTGATTGGCGATAGTGGCGCGTTTATGCTCTGTGTTACCGGGAGCGAAGGTGCTGAAATTCATCTTGAAGATGCCCGGAGTGAAATCCATCGGACCACCTTTCAGGCGGGTGAAGGGGAGAATGGTCACATGGGCCGGCGACATATTCTGGTATTCGGTACCCATCGCGCTCTCGTTGCCGATAAGGTTGGGGTAAGTACGGGCCAGACCTGTCGGACGGACAGCCTCATGGGCGTTGACCATAATCTTCTTATCGGCGGCTTTCTTGACCGCATTGAGGTAATGCCTTACAGACCACTGGCTGTAATGGTTCTCACCCTTGGGGAGGAAGTTGCCGACATAGCCGCTCTTGACAGCATTGTAGCCATAACGGTTCATCAGGTCATAGGCGCGGTCGATATGACGCTCATAATTGGGCACCGAGCCGGATGTCTCATGGTGCATCATCAGGCGTATCCCCTTTGAATGGGCATATTCATTAAGGGCCTTGATGTCGAAGTCGGGATAAGGTGTCACGAAATCAAACACATAATCTTTCTGCTTGCCGAACCAGTCTTCCCATCCGATGTTCCATCCCTCGATGAGCAGCTGGTCCATACCGTTGGCGGCGGCGAAATCTATGTAGCGGCGCACATTCTCATTGTTAGCCCCATGTCGGCCATGAGGGGTGGCCTTGGAGTAATCGAAAGTGGCGAGGTCGAAATTCTCGGCATCACAATAAGACCACGCGCTTTTGCCGGTAATCATCTCCCACCATACACCCATATACTTGATTGGCGTTATCCATGAGGTGTCCTCAATCGCGCACGGGTCATTGAGGTTGTAGATGATGTTAGTCGCGAGAATATCGGTGGCCTTCTCACCCGCCATCACCACACGCCAGGGTGTACGGAACGGAGTGGCAATCCTGGCCTTCGTCCCGTCGGGAGAGGGGGTGAGCCATGACACGAAGGTCATCGTGGAGTCATTGAGATTGAGGTGCATCGCCGGATAATCCACCAGCGCGGCCTCGTGGAGGTTGAGATATTTGCCCGAGGGGGTCTTCAGCATAAGTGAGGTCTGCACACCTGTCGGCGAGAACATAGACTGGGAGACATTCGCCATATGGCGTTTGGCCGAATGGGCGCGTATCTCACTCAGGCGTGAACGGGTGTATTCATATTCCTGGGTGTCGTAATCACCTGGAATCCACCAGGCGGTGTAGTCACCTTCCATAGCCATCTCCGACAGCTCGTCGGCAATAACAAATTCCGACTCGGCCTGCTCGGGGAAAACATATCGGAAAGCCGCCCCGTCATCATATGCGCGGAATTCGACATCAAGCCTGCGGGTCTCCCCTGAGGGAAGAACCTGCGACATAAAGATGGTCATTGAATTGTAGTGGTTGGCGATTGAGGCGTTTTCTCCCCATACCGGATTCCAGGTCTCATCGACCGACCCACGGGCCACACTGTCAATCCGGAATCCCTCAAGCATCGGAGCGGCATCTTTAAGACGGAAGCCGAGACCGGAAGGGCGTATTATCTCCTCACCGTCGAAAGTCACCGAATAAACGGGCCGTCCGGTCGAGGAAAGACTGAAATCAACAACTATGCCACCATCCGGAGAGGTGACCTTTTCAGCAGCCGACATACCACTGGCGGCTGTCAACAGAGATAGAATTAAGGCAAGTTTTTTCATGATGTTGTTTTGGGTTGTTACACCGCAAATTTACACCATCAAACACCTCTTCGGGCCATCCGGGAGTAAAACAGTAGCTACTTCAAACAACTAAGTAGTTATTTATCACTGATTTGCGCAACAGCCACCCACTAAAAACAGTAGTGGATTCAGGGCTTTATTTCCATAACCTTGTCCTCAAATTCCTCTCGGGGACATACCGCCGCGTTACGCATCTTCACCCTATAATTATATATTGTGGAGACCGACCGCCGCAGGAAACCGGCAATCTGCTCGGAGTCGGTAAGCCCCAGCCGAATCAGCGCTAAAGTGCGAATCTCGTTAGACATCGACCCGTCGCGGTTGAGCGCCACCTGCTTGTCCGAGGCAAGGAGACGATTTAGGTTATCTACGAAACCCGGGAACAGCGAGAGGAATGTGGAATCGAAATTGGAATAGAATTTTTTAAGTTCCCGGTCATCATCCGCAGCAGCCAGAAGTTTCTCAACCCCGGCCAAACCTTTGCTCCGCGCGGCCGCCGAGACATTTCCACGGAACTCCTCGAACCGGCCTACGAAATAAGAACACAGATTGAAATACTGCACCAGATAGGCATCCTTGACCTTGTTGCTCTCAGAGATACGCCCGTTCATCGCCTCCAGTTCGCGGTTGATTTCCCGGAGACGCGAGTTAAGCTCCTTCTCCCTCACGGCAGCCCGGCCCACGGCATTGCGGGACCGGATGGTCAGCACCAGCGCCCCGACAAGACAGATGGCAAGCAGGGAAATTCCGACAACAAACCATCGCTGTATGTCGCGCTCGCATTGCATCTGACGCTCATGCGCCCTGACAATCTGGGGCATTATGCCATTTACCGCCACCATATTGTCAAGGACTTTGGTGGAATTGGCATCCTCTACCGCCAGGTCAATATAGCGGTATGCCCGGTCGACATCTCCCGTGGCGAGCAACAGCGCGGCAAGCTCATAGAGCGACTTGTAGTCGCGCACCGGGGTCATCATATCGTAAACCGCACTTGCCGCTATGCTCCTTATCGCTGCGACAGTGTCGCGCCGCTGGAGATAAATCCGGCCAAGCAGATAATTGGTAATCGCCATATTGCGGGGATTGGCCGGAATATGGTTACGGTTTGTGTCAAGTACCTCGGCAGCCCCTTTGAGATTTCCCCGGAGACGCCGGAGATTGCTTTCGTTGTAAATCCATTCGGAAGAGGCGGAGTCAAGAACGACACTCATCCTTTCATGCCAAGGTAACGGATTATGGCCGTTCATGCTCTCATAGGCAACCATGAAATCATACCATATGGCCTTGACCACCGGGAACACCGTGTCAGGCAACGCCTGCCGCATCTGCGTCACCGCCTCGGGAACACGTCCACGGGCGAGAAGCACCCGCGCAAGATTCAACCTCGCCACCGACAGCCGGGGGCCACCGCTGAATCCCTCCGCCACAACCGCCTTACGGGTGGCATACATGACCGCCGAATCGAGATCATAGGAATAATACTCCCCGAAAATCCGGTCATAAAGCCGATATCGCCCCTCATCGTCAGCCGACGGCACCAACGATTTCAACGAGTCGAGTCTGCGCTCTTTCTCGCCAAGATAGCTGTCGCGGCTGACAATCTCAGAGTCAAGGCGACGCAGCACATCCTCCGTCAGGTCATCATTTACACGGACATCACCCGACGAGCCGCAGGAGAGGATCATCCCCGACAGCAACGGCAACAGTATGGCGATGAACACTGACCTCAACATAGCGACCTGACCAAAACCTCATAAGCCGGGATATCCCGGAGGAAACGATACCCCTCCCCTTCCGTGGCCACACAGCAGAAATGACGCATGCCATTGCTGACAATCAGCAGCGGTGCCCCCATGACAAGGTTGTAACGGGCAATCTGGTCAAACACCTTCTGGGTGATTTCAACCTCAGGAGCTTTGTACTCGACAATCGCCAGTGGCCGCAGGTTGCCGAGGGTGAATCCCTCGTTTACAATCGGGGTGAATTGTCCGGGGGAAGCGAACAACACCGTATCACACCGGCGGCGCGTGGTGTTCAACGACAGAGCCACCTCATTGGCGAGCAGTCCCGGAGGATACCCCAGATGATTGACAAGAAACTCCACGAAATGTTGCCGAACCCATTCCTCGGGAGTCAGGGCCACAAACTTGTCTCGCAGCCGGTCATACACACGCCATATACCGTCGTCACACCGCTTTACGCGCAACGACGCGGGAGGCAGACAGAGCCTGGGATATGCCGGGACGGAATTCTCCATCAATTATAAAGGTAGCGCTTGATGGATTTCTTGGGGGTCTTCTCAAACTCGTGAGGAATGAGCTGGATATGGTCAATCTTCTCGTAAGGAGCGACAAGAGTGTTAAGCTCCTGGCGGTTATGCTCCATCAGCTCAGACAGGCGCGAGTTCTCGATATGGTCGGCATCCATGCGTTCGTAATCGGGATAGACAATGGCGGTCAATCCCTTGCCACGCTCGACCACAAGACTCTCGCTGACATAAGGCATATTGTTGAGCTTGGCTTCGATCTCCTCGGGATAGATATTCTGGCCCGAAGCGGATAGAATCATAGTCTTGTAACGTCCACGGATAAAGAGTGTGCCGTCGTTCAATGTACCCATGTCGCCGGTGTGGAGCCATCCATCCTCATCGATGGTGGCGGCTGTCACATCCGGATTCTTGTAATACCCCATCATCCTGTTCTGGCCGCGCACACAAATCTCACCGGGGATATTGACAGGATCGTCGCTGACAATCTTGGCTTCCATGTTGGGAATGACATGACCGCATGATGTCGGTATGAACTGCCGCCAGGGGGTGTAGCTGATAAGGGGGCAGCACTCGGTCATTCCGTAACCCACAGTGAAGGGGAACTTGATTTTATGCAGGAACTCCTCAACCTCGCTGTTGAGAGGGGCACCCCCGATAATCACCTCTTCGAACTCCCCGCCGAAAGACTCGACAAGCTTGTTGCGGATTTTGGCGTAAATCGCCCTGTCGACAAACGGTACGGCAAGCACCCATCGGATGGCGCGTCGTGTAATCATCGGCACAATCTGCTTGCGGTAGATTTTCTCAAGAATGAGTGGCACGCATATGACAAGGTTGGGTTTCACCTGAGACAAGGCTTTGAGCAGCAACTTGGGGGTTGGAGTCTTGCCGAATACAGTGATGAACGAACCGGTTGCCAGTGGGACAAGCATGTCGAAAGTACATCCATAGGCATGAGCCAGCGGGAGGAACGACAACGCACGGGAGCCTTGGTAATGGAGACGCGACTCTATACCGAACCCCACATTTCCGGCAATGTTGTCATATGTGAGCATCACCCCCTTGGAGAAGCCGGTGGTACCGGAGGTATAGTTTATGATAGCAATGTCATCCTTGTCCACAGATGGGTACACCACATCTTCCCGTGAGAAACCATCCGGATAGGTGGAACGGAATTTGCGGGTAAGGTTGCGGATAATCCGCTGGGCGGAAGGCTGTCCCTCAACGGAACGTTCGGCCAATACCTGACGGGTCTCCAGAGACAATACCGCTCTCAGCTGCGGCATCTCATCGAAGTCATATGTCTCCCATACCGGCTGACTGACAATCAGCAATGTGGCCTCGGAATGGTTGACGATATGCTGGCTGTCGTGGGAATTGAAGTCAGACAGAATCGGCACAATGGTAGCCCCGTAGGTGATTGTGGCCATGAAAAACATCACCCAAGTGGCGGAGTTCTTGCCGAGCAAAGCCACTTTGTCGCCGGGCGCGATTCCCATCTGCTTGTAGAACAGATGGACACGGGCAATCCGGCGAGAGAGGTCGGCATAGGTAAGCACCTCTTCCGACCCGAAGTCGGTCAATGCGGGCAAATCCCACGATTCCCGGAAAGATTCCTGGTAAGTCTCAAGTATGTTCTCAGGATAATATAAGCGTTTCATAATTCTAAATGTTTGAGTCAATCAGACCGGGACGGGCAACGCCGACAGGCGTTTTTCGAGTTCGGTCGAGGATAGGCGGGTAGAGAGACGTCCACGGTAGGCCACTGAAATATTTCCTGTCTCCTCGGAGACCACGATGGCAAACGCATCGGTGGCCTGTGAGATACCGAGGGCCGAACGGTGGCGCAGTCCGAGGGAACGCGGCACATCCGTGTCATGGCTCACAGGGAGAATGCAGCCGGCAGCTTTCAGTCTCCGACCCGCTATAATCAATGCTCCGTCATGAAGCGGTGAATTTTTGAAAAAAATGTTCTCGATAAGGCGCGAGTTGATTTCCGCGTCGATCATGTCGCCGGTCTTCTCGTAATTTTCCAAGGGGACATCCTGCTCGATCACAATCAAGGCTCCGGTCTTGGATTTGGACATCGACATGCAGGAGTAGACTATCGGCATAACCCGCGTATGGAGGTCGGAACCGTCCCCGTCATGATCCTTCTTGTGATGGAAAATCGAGGTCAGGAATTTCCATCGCTTTTTCGAACCAAGCTCGACAAGGAAACGCTTGATCTGGTCCTGGAATATGATTACCAGAATCAGCAGGCCGATGCTCATGAACTTGTCGAGAATCGAGCCGATGAGCTTCATCTCAAGAATCTCCGAGGCGACGACCCACACCACAATGAAGGCCAGCACCCCGTAAAAGATATTGATTGTGCCTGACTCCCTCATTATCTTGTAGAGGTAGTAGAGCATCATCGCGACAATCGTGATGTCGAGAATGTCTTTCAGGCCAAACGATTCAATCATAACCTGTGGGTTAGGTGTTTAGAAGCATTTCCATGACATCCACCGTCTGGCGGCAGGCGGCCACGTCATGGACTCTCAGAATGGCGGCTCCTTTCCCGAGGGCCACGGCGTTCAGGGCGGTGGTTCCGGGGAGGGATTCAGCCGGAGTCAGACCGAGAGGTCTGTATATCATAGACTTGCGGGATATACCCACAAGCATCGGACGATGGTCGAGCAACGAGTCGAGTTGCTGCAATCCGGCCATCAGCTCATAATTCTGGGCCGGAGTCTTCGCGAAACCGAAACCGGGATCAACAATGATGTCACCTATTCCGGCAAGAAGAGCCTCGGCGATACGCCCATGCAGCTCCGAGGCCACTCCGGCCACAACCCCTGCGGGATAGTCAGTCAGGCTTCCCATCGTGTCAGGTGTGCCACGGGTGTGCATCATTATATATGGCACACCAAGCCGGGCCACAGCCGGAATCATCGAGTCATCCATCAATCCGGCGGATATGTCATTGATGATGTCCGCGCCACACTCCTCGACCGCACAGCGGGCGACATCGGCGCGGAAGGTGTCGACAGACACCATTATATCAGGTGACAGCCGCCTGACAGTCTCCACTCCCAGCCTGACGCGGCGCATCTCCTCCTCCCGGCTGACAGAATCAGACCCGGGACGGGTGGAGCAGCCACCGACATCGATAATGTCGGCCCCTTCGGAGATAAGGCGCGAGGCCATCTCCTCCACCGACTCCCGGTTGCAGTCGCAGTCTGTGGCCGAACCGTCCAGAGTCCTTGACCCCGGATAAAAGGAGTCGGGGGTAATGTTGAGAATCCCCATCACGAGGGGACGGGTGAACTCCCTTACCTCGCCATGTATGTCGAGTGAAAACTTTTTCATCCTACGAAGTTAAGAAAAATCCCCGGCAACACCAAATCGGATTTGCGGGGGTGAAGTTTTAGGTGTATATTTGCAGTATAATAAACCGTTGTAACAAGGATGCATACCACAGAAAACATCTTGCACCCCCCGCATGGCACACAGACCCGAAGGGAGCAGGTGGTCAGGTTCCTGACCCATCTCATATGCCTGGGGATGCTCTTCATACTCCCCGAGATACTCAACTCCATGGGGAAACCGTTCCGCAATGTGCCGGAGCTGAAACTCGGGGTATACGCCAAGGCGCTGGTGTTCATCGCGGTATTCTATGTCAATTATTGCTTCATCATCGGGCGATCGTTCGAGCGGAAACGTTTCGCCTGGCGGCTTATCGGCTACAACCTGATTGTGATAGCGGCATCGATGGTGCTGTTCAGGTTGATAAGCATCTGGATGGAACCATACTGGGAGGAGGCATGGCGTATCCGGCAGGCTTCAAAGGGCATCATCGAAGCGACTCGGACGAAGCCCCATCCTCACGGACTTCTCCACTGGCTCAACTTCTATGCCCGCGACGTGGTGATGCTTGTGCTGACCATCGGACTCAGTATCGCCCTGAAACTCAGCGATACCTGGCTCAGATTGTCGCGCCGCTCCGAGCAGCTTGTGGCCGCCCGTCGCCAGGAGGAGCTGCAAAACCTGAAAAGCCAGCTCAACCCCCATTTCCTGTTCAACACCCTCAACTCGATATACGCCCTCATCGCGGTTTCCCCCGCCAAGGCCCAGGATGCCGTGCATGAACTGAGCGGGATGTTACGGTATGTACTTTATGATGACAGGCAGGTAGTGGAGCTGAGCCGCGAACTGTCATTTGTCGAGAATTATGTCAAGCTGATGGGGCTGAGGTTGCCGCCATCCACGAAACTGGAATGCGATCTCGCGGCTGGCCAAGCCGCCAATTCCCCGGTGCCACCGCTGCTGTTCATTCCCTTGGTCGAAAACGCGTTCAAACACAGCAACACCGGAGAGCCCGGAGCTGAAATCAAGGTGAGCATCAAGGCAGAGGGGGAAACCCTCACTTGCGTCGTGGATAACACCTGCCGTCCGGAGTCCACCACCTCACGAAAAGAGGACAAGAGCGGCGGCATAGGACTTCAGAACCTCAGACGCAGGTTACAGTTGATTTACGGCAACCGGGCGTCTCTTGAGACATCGCGCCAGAATGACATATTCAAAGCCACACTGATTATTCCCCTTGACACCACCAACCCTGAACGATCACTATGACTACCGAAAAACTCAGATGCTGCGTCATCGATGACGAACCTCTTGCAGGGAACCTCATCGGCAGTTATGCCGAACGTACTCCCGCGTTGTCTCTCGCCGGGGTGTTCACCTCCGCCCAGGAAGCATATCCGGTGATTGCTTCCGGAGAGATAGACCTGGTGTTTCTCGACATACAGATGCCTCAGCTGTCTGGAATGGAACTCGTTGGATTGCTCCCGCCATCGACGATGGTGGTGTTTGTCACCGCCTATGAGAATTACGCCATCGACGGCATAAAGGCCAACGCCGTGGACTACCTGCTGAAACCTGTGAGCTACGGGGAATTCTTAGGGGCAGTCAACCGCGCCATAGCCCGTCGGGGGGCAATGGCTGAAATCGCAGCCCCGCCTTCCCCGGAAACGGAGGAAGCGGCCAACGGCAAATTCGACCCTGACACAGAGCATATCATCGTGAAGTCGGAATACCGTCACCGCCAGATACGCAAGTCTGACATACTTTTCATCGAGGGATTGAAAGATTATGTCAGGATATTCGTCGAGGGTGAACCGCGCTCGGTCATGACATTGCTGAGCATGAAGGCCCTCGAACACACCCTGCCATCGGGGAGCTTCATGCGCGTACACCGAAGCTTCATCGTGAACCTGTCAAAGATCCATACCATCGAGCGCAACCGCATCATAATCACCGACAGGCTGACATCACCGGCCGCTTCCCACGAAATTCCTGTCGGAGATTCCTACCGGCAGGCTCTCGGCACTTATGTGGCATCCCGGTCGGTAGGGCTGTCAGACTGACTGCGGCGATATTGGAGGGGTGACATCCCCACCACCTTGCGGAATCTTCGGTTGAAATAAGGAATGTCGTTGAAGCCGCATGAATACGCTATCACCGATACCGGGGCGGTTTCAGAAAGCAACAGCCGACATACTCTTTCTATCCTCAGGCGGTTGAGGTATGAGACATATGTCTTCCCGGTGGCCTTCTTGAAAAAAGAGCAAAAGGCGGAACGGTTCATACCTACATACGCGGCGACATCGGAGATTGTTATGTCGCGTGACAGATTACAATCGGTGTAAATCCTCACACTGTCAAGCCTCCGGCTTACCCGGTCGGTAATTCCCTTCCTTCCCACCGTCGTGTCATTTCCGGGAGACATCAGCACCGAAACCAGCCGGAGCATCGACACCGAACGTTCGCGTTCAGTCTCCCCGCGCATCCCTTCCAGCAATGTGACAATCCCGGTCCGACGGTCAGCATCAAAACTCATGGCATCGCATTTGGCCGACAGGGAGGATATTCCCCCCGCCAACCCGGGGAATGTCGCGGCGCAGCTGTCGAGAAACTGCTGGTTGAAACATACCGTGATATTGGCTATCTTCCCATCGGCATCCGCCGAATTATCACTGAAACACCAGCAATGCGGAATATCAGGGGGAATCAAAACCAAGTCGCCCGGCCCGAAGGAAGATTCCCGGTCACCGATAATCCTCTTGCCCGCACCCACCAAGACATATGACAATTCCCATTCCGGGTGGCTGTGGAGGCCAATCTGGTCTGACGGGTCTAGTCTGACATCATCATAACGATAAGCGGGGGGAATCTTCCTGGTCATCTCCGGTATTATATAATTTCGCAGACACAAATATAGGACAATTATTTGAAACTATAAAACAATACGCGTAATATCCTCCTCGCTAACTTTGCACCCGCATTACAACCAATCACTGACCCTTAAAAACATCACATAATGGCTACCGAGATAATACCTTTGTCATCCAAGCCCCGATTCGAGATACTTGACGGGCTGAGAGGAGTGGCGGCGATGATTGTTGTCGCGTTCCACCTGTTCGAGACATATTCCAAAGGCCCGTCTGACCAGATTCTAAACCACGGCTACCTCGCGGTGGACTTCTTTTTCGTGCTGTCTGGTTTCGTCATCGGCTACGCGTATGATGACCGATGGGGCAAAATGAATGTATGGGGATTTTTCAAACGCCGCCTGATACGTCTGCAACCGATGGTGATTCTTGGCACACTCATAGGGGCGTTCTGGTTTTACTTCGGAGGAGCGCCCGGATTCGAGCTGGTGATGCAGACTCCATGGTGGAAGCTGCTTCTGATTGTCATACTCGGATGTCTGATGTTCCCTACTCCCCCATCGATGGATATCAGGGGATGGCAGGAAATCAACTCGCTCAACGGAGCTGCCTGGTCGTTGATGTGGGAGTATGTGGCCAATATCCTTTATGCGCTGTTTGTAAGGCGTTTCAATGTGATAGTGCTTGCGGTGATGGTGACAGTGTCGGCATTCCTGACCATTGACTTGTGTCTTAACCTCGACACATTCGGGCTGCTTGAGGTCAGGTCATACGCGAAATACACCGTAATCGGGGGATTCGGCCTAACTCCTGACCAGATTTATATCGGCATATGCCGTCTGCTTTACCCATTCTTCGGCGGTCTGCTGCTTTACCGTCTCGGCAAATGCCGCATAAAGCTCAACCGGGGAGGGATGACCTGGTGTTCGGTTGCGGTGGCGGCCACACTTGTCGTGCCTCATCTCGGAGGGATAGATCATGAATGGATAAACGGGCTTTATTGCGCGGTTACCATCCTGTTGATATATCCCGCAGTGGTCGCCGCAGGAGCGGGAAGTCCGCTGCGTGGCAGACGTACCACCGCGATATGCAAATTTCTGGGGATGATTTCATATCCACTCTATATCACCCACTACCCGATGATATATGTGCAGATGAACTGGGCCGCCCGTCACGCCGATGCTCCGCTTTCGACACACATTTGGGTGGCCGTCAGCATCTTCATCGCCTCAATCGCGGTAGCCTACGCGAGTGTGAAAGTCTACGACATCCCTGTCAGGGCTTGGCTGTCTGAGCGGTTTCTCTATAAATCCAGGAAATGATGAGGATAGATCATATCGCCCTGAATGTCTCCAACCTGGAAAAAGCGAAGGAGTTCTTTGTCAGGTGGTTCGGAGGCCGCTGCGGCAACCTGTACCATAATCCCAAGAGCGGCCTGCGGTCTTATTTCATATCTTTTGATGACGACACGAGGGTGGAACTCATGCATTGGCCAGATATGGGAATACAGGGGACTGACACACATCATGCAGGTTACGCACATATGGCTTTCTCGGTGGGCGGTAAAGACGTAGTAGACGCTCTTACCCGCTCATTGGCGGAAGAGGGGAACGTCGTCATAAGCGGCCCTCGGATAACCGGTGACGGCTATTATGAAAGCTGCATACAGATTTTCGACGGGATTATCATCGAACTGAAGGCAGAGAAATAATCTGTTTGTATCGGGATGGGGGTGACTATTGGGGAGCATCCAGCCGTCCCAATATCTGGGGCAAAAGGGGACGGGAGGGGTCAAGCCATATGACGGAGGGGTCACGGCGCAGCCAGGTCAGCTGCTTCTTGGCGTAGACGCGGGTGTTTTTCTGGATGCGGGCCACGGCGGTGGCCAAATCCCATTGGCCATCCAGATAGGCGAACAGCTCCTTGTAGCCCACGGTGTTGAGTGAATTCAGCTCGCGGTGGGGATAGACCCGGCGCACTTCCTCCAGCAATCCCTGGGACATCATCACCTCCACCCGGCGGTTGATTCGCGAGAATAGCCCTTCACGCGGATGGTCGATGGCGAATTTCAGAATCCCGAATGGCCGGGATTTCTTTTCCCCGGTAAGCATCGAGGAGTATGGTCGGCCAGCTTCAAGGGATATCTCGAGGGCGTGGACAAGGCGTTTGTGGTTCTTCAGGTCAGGAGCATGGCGCAAGTAGGCCGGGTCGAGGCGTTCAAGCTCACGGATGACAGCGGGGAGCCCTCCGGCCTCATAGAGGGCATAGGCGCGGGCGCGGTTTTCATCGGAGACTGTCGGGAGGAGATCGATTCCGTCGCACACGGCATCGACATACATCATCGAACCGCCACATATGACGGCGTTCCCGCCACAGCGGCTGAATATATCGGGGAGCAGCCGCAGGACATCCTCTTCATACTGCGCGGCGGAGTAATATTCATCGAGACCGAGGGTGGCGATGAAATGGTGAGGGACAGCGGCAAGTTCCTCGGGGGTGGGACGGGCGGTTCCTATCGAAAGGTCACGGAAAAGCTGACGCGAGTCAGCGGAAATTATTTCAGTTCCGATGGCTCGCGCCAGTTCTATGGCGAGTGTTGTCTTGCCGGAGGCGGTAGACCCGGTGACGACAATCAGGCGGTTCACGCTTTTTCGTTGACTATGCGGGCAATCTCGACAATCACGTCGCGGGCTTTCTCCATCGAGGGGATGGGGACAAACTCGAAACGGCCATGGAAATTGAGACCTCCGGCGAAGATGTTGGGGCAAGGAAGTTCTTTGAAGGAGAGCTGCGCACCGTCAGTGCCGCCACGGATAGGCTGAACTTTAGGTGTCACTCCGGCGTCCTTCATAGCCTGCTCGGCAATCTCGATGATATGCATCACAGGCTCGATTTTCTCCCGCATGTTGTAATACTGGTCCTTGATTTCGATTGTGCAGCTGTCGGGGAACTCGTTGTTGGTCTTGCGGACAAGGTGTTCAAGTTCCTTCTTGCGGCGCTCGAAACGGTCGCGGTCGTGGTCGCGGATTATATAGGTGAGGGTGGTCTTCTCGACATCTCCCTCAATCTGGACGAGATGGTAGAATCCTTCGTAGCCTTCGGTATGCTCGGGAGTTTCCCAGCGGGGAAGCATAAGGATGAACTGGTTGGCCATACGGATGGAGTTGACCATCTTGTGTTTGGCGTAACCGGGATGGACGTTGCGGCCTTTGAAGGTGACTTTGGCGACAGCGGCGTTGAAGTTCTCATACTCCAATTCCCCGATTTCGCCACCGTCCATCGTGTAGGCCCAGTCGGCACTGAAACGCTCGACATCGAATTTGTGGGCACCCTGACCGATTTCCTCGTCGGGATTGAAGGCCACGCGGATTTTGCCGTGTTTAATCTCGGGATGTTTCTGGAGATACACCACTGCCGAGATGATTTCGGCGATACCGGCCTTGTCGTCCGCACCAAGGAGAGTCGTGCCATCGGTGACGATGAGGTTCTGGCCAAGGTAGTTGAGAAGTTCGGGGAACTGTGAGGGGGAGAGGATGATGTGTTCCTCTTCGTTAAGGGTGATGTCACCGCCGTCATAAGACTCGACGATACGGGGTTTCACGTTGTGGCCCGACATATCGGGGGATGTGTCGAGATGGGCGATGAAACCGATTGTCGGGACTCCGGCTTTGTCGGTGTTGGCCGGGAGTGTGGCCATCAGATAGCCGTTCTCGTCAAGGGAGATTTCTTCAAGGCCAAGTTCCCTCAGCTCTTTTTCAAGGACTTGAGCGAACTTGAATTGCCCCGGGGTGGAGGGGGTGAGATTGGTCAGTTCGTCACTCTGAGTGTCATATTTGACATATCTTAGAAAGCGGTCGGTAACGTTCATTTCCAAGGTGTTTAGGGGATAAGGTGGGTTGAACGGGGATAATCGGCGAGGATGCCGACCCTATTCCGCGCAAAGTTACGACTTTTTTCTTCCCCTGTTAAAAAAATTGTGTTAAAAAGCTCTCCGGACGCAATATAACTTCACCATCATCGATCATAGCAAACGCACAAGTTTATCAGGCATCCAGCGAACCAAAAACCGCCGGAGATGGTTTTACTCAAAAACTGAATTATGAAGTCATTAATCAACAAGCTCAAAGAGCTGCTTGGAGGGGGCGAGGCACCCCGTCTGCAGCCGGTGCCGGTAAGGGTGCGTGCGAGATAATCCGCGAGGCCCAGCGGAGTTATTTGCCTGGATTCTGGCGAAGCCATTCCTCACAGGCCGCTTTCAGCTCGGTATACCATTCCTCGCCGAAACGTTCGGTAAGGGGGCCTTCGAGAAACTGATAGAGGCGGATGCCGAGGCGGCGTCCATTCTCAACCGCGTCGCGGCATATCGACCAGCGATGATAGTTGACGGCGGTGAAGGTCGGATACTCCTTTATCCTGACAGGATAGAGGGCACATGAGGCAGGCTTGCGCCAGGAGACGCGTCCCTCGCGGTAGGCCTTGTCGATGGCACAGAGGCACACGCCCCCTTTGGCAAAGGTACAGAACGCACAGTTGGCCCCGTCGAGCAGGGTGGTGACCATCTCCCCGTCTGTGTCGGGATAGGCCACTCCGTTCTCCTCGACTTCGGTCACGGCGCGGGGCAGCATGTCGGATTTGACCTCGGGAAACACCTCCTCGAGTTTTCCGATTTCCTCAAGGGTGACGGGCGCACCGGCATCCCCCTCGATGCAGCATGCTCCGAGGCATTTGTCGAGGTCGCAACAGAAGTATTCCTCGGCAAGGTCGAGGGTCACAAGGGTGTCTTGGATTTCAAGCATCATAGGAATATCGGAAGGAACAAAATTTGCGCGTAAGCGCGGTGAATTTTCCGCAAAGTTACGGAAAGTTGGGAAAAAAGCATTACTTTTGCGCCATTAAACACTCCCTGTCAAGTATGTCAATAAGTTTGGATGGCCTCGGCATCGCCTTGGCAACCCCTTTCAAGGAAGATTTCTCGATTGATTACCAGTCGCTCGGCCGCCTGATTGATTACCAGGTGGAGAACGGTGCCGATTACCTGGTGGTGCTTGGCACCACGGGGGAGGCGGTCACGCTTACCGACGAGGAACGTCACGACCTGGCTCGTTTCGTCGCAGGGCGTGTTGCGGGCCGTGTGCCCCTGGTTCTGGGCATGAGCGGCAATTCAACATATCATCTCACCGACACCATAGCCCGCACCGATTTCTCGGGATATGACGCGATTCTGTCTGTGGTGCCGTTCTACAACAAGCCTTCACAGGAGGGGATGCGTCTCCATTTCGAGGCGGTGGCCAAGGCCTCTCCCCTCCCGGTAGTGCTATATAATGTGCCGGGACGCACCGGGGCCAATCTCGATGCCGCCACCACACTGCGGCTCCC
>URLF01000016.1 GCA_900548705.1 uncultured Porphyromonadaceae bacterium
GGCTACCCACGGCCAGCACAACCGTCTGCGTGCCCCCGGTTCGGTGGGTGCCTGCTCCTACCCCGCGAAGGTGTTCAAGGGAATGCGCATGGCCGGCCAGACCGGTAACGAGCGCGTGACCGTTCAAAACCTCAAGGTGGTCAAAATCATCCCCGAACACAACGTGATGATGATCAAGGGCTCGATCCCCGGAAGTAAAGGTTCAATCGTAATGATAGAGAAATAGTCAATGGAACTCGCAATCTACAACATAAAAGGTGAGGACACCGGCCGCAAGGCCCTCCTCAACGACGAGGTGTTCGCCATCGACGTTAACGAACACGCCATCTACCTCGACGTGAAGCAGTATCTCGCTGACCAGCGTCAGGGTACGCACAAGTCGAAGCAGCGCAACGAAGTTGCCGGCTCGACGCGCAAACTCAAGCGTCAGAAAGGCACCGGCAGCCGTATCGGTGACATCAACTCGCCCGTGCTCGTCGGCGGTGGCCGTGTATTCGGTCCCCGTCCCCGCGACTACCGCTTCAAACTCAACAAGAAACTCAAGAATCTCGCCCGCCGCTCGGCCCTGTCGCTGAAGGCCAAGGAAGGCCAGATCACCATCGTGGAGGACTTCACCCTCGAGGCCCCCAAGACCAAGGGATTCCTCGCAATCGAGAAAGGCCTCAAGGTTGACGACAAGAGAGTGCTCTTCGTGACCTCCGCTGTCGACGCCAACGTGGCTCTCTCGGCCCGCAACATCCCCGAAACCCGTGTGATGCGTGCCGCCGACCTCAACACCTACGCCGTGATGAACAACAAGGCTATGGTGATTACCGAGAGCGGACTTGAGATCGTTAACAAACTCTAACCTTCAGGAGGAACATAAAAATGGAAATTTCAATCAAGCCCATTGTGACCGAATCAGCCACCCGGCTGACCGACAAGCTCAACTGCTACACTTTCCGTGTGTCCCCCGACGCCAACAAGTTCCAGATCAAGGACCTCGTTGAGAAACTCTACGGCGTGAAGGTTGCGGCAGTCAACACCCAGGTTGTCCGTGGCAAGAACAAGGCCCGCTACACCAAGAGCGGCCTCCTGCGCGGAAAGACCGACGAATGGAAGAAGGCCTACATCACCCTTGAGGAAGGCCAGACCATCGATTTCTACAGCAACATCTAAAACGTCCCTTCGGGCCGGAGGCCGGACCCCCGGGTCCTGGCCCCCGCCGATGAAGGCCGACAAGTGGTGAACGGCCCCTGGCCGCCTCAGTCATACTTCGGCCCCACCGGATACCCGATCAGACACTCATCTACTAACAGAAAATGGCAGTAAGAAAATTCAAGCCCACCACACCTGGGCAGAGACACAAAGTTATTGGCGTGTTCAAAGGAGCGATCACTGCTACCACGCCAGAAAAATCTCTTACAGTCGGTAAAAAAAGCACCGGCGGCCGTAACGCCGAAGGCCACCTGACCAATCGCTACCTGGGCGGTGGACACAAACGCAAATACCGTATCATTGACTTTAAGAGAAACAAAGACGGTGTGCCCGCAGTCGTAAAGAGCATCGAGTACGATCCCAACCGTTCGGCCCGTATCGCCCTGCTCTACTACGTCGACGGTGCAAAAGCCTACATCATCGCACCCAATGGCTTAGAAGTTGGCCAGACGGTAGTCTCCGGAGCTGACGCCGCCCCCGAAGTGGGCAACGCACTCCCCCTGAGCAAGATTCCCGTCGGTACTGTAATCCACAACATCGAGCTTCGTCCCGGCCAGGGAGCCTTCATGGCCCGTTCAGCCGGCACTTTCGCACAGCTCGTTTCCCGCGAGGGTGACTATGTGATTGTGAAGCTTCCTTCGGGTGAGACCCGCAAGATCCTGGCCGCCTGCAAGGCGACCATCGGCGTTGTCGGCAACTCCGAGCACTCCCTGGAGCGTTCCGGTAAGGCCGGTCGCAGCCGCTGGCTGGGTCGTCGTCCCCGCAACCGTGGTGTTGTCATGAACCCTGTCGATCACCCGATGGGTGGTGGTGAGGGCCGCGCTTCCGGTGGACATCCCCGTTCGCGCAAGGGCCTCTACTCCAAGGGTCTCAAGACACGCGCTCCGAAGAAGCTCTCTTCGAAGTACATCATCGAAAGACGGAAAAAGTAATCCCGTAGCTAACTTCTAACCAGATCTCAAAAGAATGAGTCGTTCACTTAAAAAAGGCCCCTTCATCAGCGTCAAGCTCGAAAAGAAGGTTAACGCAATGGAAGCTTCCGGCAAGAAGTCGGTCATCAAGACCTGGAGCCGCGCTTCGATGATTGCCCCCGAGTTCGTCGGCCACACCTTCGCCGTCCACAACGGCAACAAGTTCATCCCGGTCTATGTGACCGAGAACATGGTAGGCCACAAGCTCGGTGAGTTCGCCCCCACCCGCAACTTCCGCGGCCACGGCGGCAACAAGAAGAAGTAAGCCAAGGGCCCTTCAACCACCTTCAATTCACTAACAGCTGACCTGTCATCCGACAAGAGGCTCAAGTAAAAATTCCCCCTAAAAAAACGAACATCAAATAAAATGGGTGTAAGAAAAAGAAACTCCGCTCAGGCAAGAAAGGACGCCCAGAAGGAAGTTGCCTTCGCCAAGCTGACCAACGTCCCCTCGTCGCCCCGCAAGATGCGCCTGGTGGCTGACCTGGTCCGCGGCAAGGAAGTCTTCCGTGCCCTCGGTATCCTCAAGTTCTCCAACAAGGAGGCTGCCGCTCGTCTCGAGAAGCTCCTCCGCTCGGCAATCGCCAACTGGGAGGCCAAAAACGACCGCAAGGCTGAAAGCGGCGAACTCTATATTTCCACAATCTTCGTTAACCCGGCTCCCATGCTGAAGCGTCTGCGCACAGCTCCCCAGGGCCGCGGCTACCGTATCCGCAAACGTGCCAACCACGTCACTCTGGTGGTTGACACAATCGACAAAGACGTAACCATCAAGGACAAAGACTAACCTATGGGACAGAAAGTAAATCCAATCAGCAACCGCCTCGGCGTGATCCGTGGCTGGGACTCCAACTGGTTCGGCGGCAAAAAGTACGGCGACACCCTTCTGGAAGACTCTAAGCTCCGTAAGTATCTCAACGTCCGTCTGGCCAAGTCGAGCGTTTCACGCATTGTCATCGAGCGCACCCTCAAGCTCATCACCATCACCGTCTGCACCTCCCGTCCCGGTCTGATCATCGGCAAGGGTGGCTCAGAGGTTGACAAGCTGAAGGAAGAGCTCAAGAAGATAACCGACAAGGATGTTCAGATCAACATCTTCGAGGTAAAGCGCCCCGAACTCGACGCTCAGATCGTGGCTTCCACAATCGCCCGTCAGATCGAAGGCAAAATCGCCTACCGCCGCGCTGTCAAGATGGCTATCGCAGCCACCATGCGTTCCGGCGCCGAAGGCATCAAGGTACAGGTTTCGGGCCGTCTGAACGGCGCCGAAATGGCCCGCTCTGAAATGTTCAAGGAAGGCCGCACCCCGCTCCACACCCTCCGTGCCGACATCGACTACGCTCTGGTTGAGGCACACACCAAGGTCGGTGTGATCGGTGTGAAGGTTTGGATCTGCCGTGGTGAGGTTTACGGCAAGCGCGATCTCGCCCCCAACTTCGCCACCACCGGCAAGGAAGGCCGTCCCCAGGGCGGCGACCGTGGCAATCAGCGCCGCGGCGGCTTCCGCAAACCCCGCAACGCCTCCTCCAACAACGGCCGTTAATCTCTCACCTGACAACCCGGCGACTCTCCCGAGGAGTGCCCGCAGGGCCGGCCGCCCCCTTCCTCAAAGGCCGGAATCCCGCTGACATACCATAAAGCGCCGCGTGGCGGACGGATCGTCAAGCCTCCGCCACGGGCGCCCAAGGAGGGAGACCACCAACTAACATCTACCAAAAATGTTACAACCGAAAAAAACTAAATTTCGCAGAGTACAGAAAGGTCGCGCCAAGGGTAACGCCCAGCGTGGCAATCAGCTCGCTTTCGGTTCGTTCGGAATCAAGACCCTCGAGGCCAAATGGATCACCGGACGCCAGATCGAGGCAGCTCGTATCGCTGTGACACGTTATATGCAGCGCCAGGGACAGCTCTGGATCCGCATCTTCCCCGACAAGCCCATCACCAAGAAGCCTCTTGACGTACGTATGGGTAAAGGTAAAGGTAACCCCGAAGGGTTCGTGGCTTCTGTCACCCCCGGCCGCATGATCATCGAGATCGACGGCGTTCCCTTCGACGTGGCCAAGGAAGCCCTCCGCCTCGGTGCCCAGAAGCTTCCCGTGACAACCAAGTTTGTCGTAAGCCGCGATTACGATCCCACCCTCACCCTCTAATCATCCCTAAGTCAAACTACCCAAAGCCCGAAAAAGAAAGCTATGAAGAAAGAAGAAATCAAAGAGCTCTCTACGGCCGATCTTCGCGAGCGTCTGGCACAGATGGAGAAGGATTACCTTCAGATGAAGGCCAACCACGCCGTCTCCCCCCTCGACAGCCCCGCGAAAATCACTGCTGACCGCAAGATGATTGCACGAGTGAAGACCGAGCTTCGCGCCCGCGAGCTCGCCGGAAAATAATCCCCCAAATTAACCGTAATTACCCTTACCTTTTATTCAACCTGTTATGGAAGAAAAAAGAAACCTGCGCAAAGAGCGCATCGGCATCGTGTCGAGCAACAAGGGCGACAAGTCGATCACCGTTACGGTGAAATGGAAGGAGAAGCACCCCATCTACGGCAAGTTCGTCAACAAGACCAAGAAGTTCCACGCCCATGACGAGAACAACGAGTGCAGCGTAGGCGACAAAGTGCGCCTCATGGAGACCCGTCCTCTGTCTAAGACCAAGCGTTGGAGATTAGTTGAAATCATCGAAAAAGTTAAGTAAGCCATGATACAGACCGAATCCCGATTGACCGTTGCCGACAACAGCGGCGCCAAAGAGGCACTGTGTATCCACGTCCTCGGAGGCACCGGCCGTCGTTACGCGTCCGTAGGCGACATCATCGTCGTCTCCGTCAAGAGCGTCATCCCCTCTTCCGACGTAAAGAAGGGTACAGTCTCCAAGGCCGTCGTAGTCCGCACGAAGAAGGAAATCCGCCGTCCCGACGGTTCCTACATCCGTTTCGACGACAACGCCTGCGTGCTGCTTAACAACGCCGGCGAGCTCCGCGGCACCCGTATCTTCGGCCCTGTCGCCCGTGAGCTCCGCGCCACCAACATGAAGATTGTCTCCCTCGCTCCCGAGGTCCTCTAATCACTGTCAAACCAACCGTAAACAAAAAACGACGACACGTCATCCCCATTATGAGCAAAATGCATATTAAAAAGGGCGATACCGTTTACGTTCTCGCAGGCGAGGACCGCGGCAAGCAGGGTCGCGTGCTTTCTGTAGACGCTGCCAAGAACCGCGCCATCGTTGAAGGCGTACACATCGTCTCCAAGAGCACCAAGCCCACCGCGAAGTATCCCCAGGGAGGCATCATAAAGATGGAAGCTCCCATCAATATCTCTAACCTCAGCCTCATCGATCCCAAGAGCGGAAAACCGACCCGTATCGGCATCCGTGTCAACGATAAGGGCGAGAAAGTTCGTTACGCTAAAAAATCCGGAGAGGAAATCAAATAATGAGCACTACACTCCAGAAAAAATACGAAGAGACCATCGCGCCCGCAATGACCAAGGAGTTCAACTACACGACTCCGATGCAGGTGCCCCGTCTGAAGAAGATCGTCATCAACCAGGGCCTCGGCGAAGCCACCCAGGACAAGAAGATCATCGAGACCTCAATCAACGAGCTGACTGCCATCACCGGCCAGAAGGCTGTGCAGACCCTCTCGAAGAAAGACATCTCAAACTTCAAGGTCCGCAAAAAGATGCCCATCGGCGCACGCGTCACCCTGCGTCGCGACAAAATGTATGAGTTCCTCGAAAGACTCGTGCGTGTGGCTCTGCCCCGTATCCGCGACTTCAAGGGTATCGAAGGCAAGCTCGACGGCCGTGGCAACTACACCCTCGGCATCACCGAGCAGATCATCTTCCCTGAAATCAACATCGACAACATCTCGAAGCTTATGGGTATGAACATCACCTTCGTCACCTCGGCCAACACCGACGAGGAAGGTTACGCTCTGCTCAAGCACTTCGGTCTCCCCTTCAAGAAATAAGAGGTCTCCGGAATCATTGATTTCCGGAACCTTCCGATGAAGGATTCCATATCCGAGGAGCGACCCGCCAGACGGCGGTGTCGCTCCTCGATTTTTGTTTAAAAAACCGTAATGTGATGACAAAGAATGTGAAACGGAGGATAGAGGGAGGAAATAAGCATTAATTTTGCAGCCGACGGGATGTCGGATTGCATCGCCACGCTGATTATGCGGGGGAGGGATGCGCCGGTTCTCTCAACTTATAATCATCATCTTACAATTAAAGGGAAAGACTCTATGTGGCGGCCGTTGGTTTTGATTTTGTTTTTGTCGCTTAGTATGGCGGCAAAGGGTGCGCAACCTGCGCGTGCTGTAGTCGCCGATTCGGTGACGCGGCTGTCGCTCCCCTCCGCGTCGGTATTCGATTGCCACGGGCGTTTCGCCGGAATCACACGCTCTGACGGACGTATGCCGTATGTTTCTCCCGCCGAATATCCGGTGACCATCCGCTATATTGGTTACAGGGAGAAGATGGTGCCGCTGTGTGGCACTGACACAATCTTCATGGCTGAGAATTCGACGGAACTATCTGAGGTGACGGTGGAGTCGCCGGGGAGGAAAGTCCTCCATATGCTTGCTTATGTCAGGGAATACTCGACATTGACGACATATACCGACACGGTGTTTCTTTTCCGCGAGAAGATGGTGGACTACATGCTGCCGCCGAAAGAGAAAGGAAGCTTCACCGGGTGGAACAATCCGAGGGTGCTGACCTCCAGGTCATATTACCGCTTCACGGACGCGAACGGCCTTGACAGCGTCAGCGACCGATGCAACAACCATTTCTCCTGGGCTGACTGGATGGGGATTGCGCCGACTCCGGTGATGCCCTCGCGGTTGCGCGACACGGAGTGGGCCACTGACACGCTGAGGGGGAAGTACAGCCCTTCGGAGACATGGATCAGGAATGGAAGCCGCCTTACCCTTGATGTCGATGTGATGGCAGACCGGGGCGCGAGGAAATGGGTGCCGGGGCTCGCGTCCTTTTTCCGCAAGGATGTTGAGTTCGAGCAGCTGAGGGTAAGGCTTAACTATGACAATATCGCTCGGGACTCGGTGATGCCGGTCGACTTGGGAGGATATTCGTTCAACATAGAATCGGAGGGGAGAGGTCACGGGATGTTCATGTTCAACAAGGTGGACGAACCCTATTCGGTCTCGACCTACGGGGAGGTGTATATGATTGACAAGGAGTATATCACCGTCAAGGAGGCCAGGAAGTGGGAACATCGTAAGAACCTGTCGAAAGAGCTGGCGATACTGGAGCCTGCCGAGGCGCCCGACCTCCAGCCCGGGATAAAGCGGCTGGTGGACAGGGTGAACTCCATCGACCATGATGGCATACGGCTCGACATCGCCCCCGACAGCCGTCTGATCAGGCCATATGTGGAGAAGCTGACTTTCGAGAGGGCTGTCCTTCAACGGGTGAAGGACATGCTCGGCATCAGCTATCTGAGGGGGAAACGTAAGTGGGGACAGCATTGGAAAGGGGTCAAGAAGAAGATTGTCGAGAAGAACAACCGCCGTCTGGCCGAGGATGACCGCTAACGTGGGGGGCGGAGGGAGTTGCCGATTTTCAGTATCAGGCTGTCGGCGCGTGTAGGCCTGAAAACGAAAACACGTTGAAGACGCAGATTCCAGAACAGGGAGACCGCCAGGGCTACCGTCAATCTCGCGATGGTGAACCGCAGATTGCGCGACACTTCATAATAGTCGAGAATCTGGCTTGACAGCATAAGACGGGTCAGCAGCTCTGTGCCGTATGTGTTCAGGATCAGCGAGCCGATCCATACGAGAATATATTTGACGGCGACGCATGGGGGTGGTGAGCCGCATGCGCGGAATGTCCAGCGGTAGTTCACGCCACAGTTGGTCACGCCTCCACCTATCGCTCCAAGAGCGGCGGCGGTTCCGCTTCCGCACCCCATCCAGGCAAAAGCGGCGAAAGATATGCTGAAATCGACACAGGCTGAAATCCATGACGTGACGGCTGCCTTGAGAATCCAGATGTGCTGCAACAGGTATGTCTTGATTCTATGAGTGGACATGGTTCACGACAAGGCGCTGCAAATTCGTTCATGCCGTATGCGCAGATACAGCAGAACGGCGTTGAAGAGGGTAAGCTCGACGATGAAATACCAGAATGGGTTCCCGGCCAGCACGGTGAGCAGCAGCGTGATGTAACGCCAGTTGAAGGTCAGGAAGTTTTCCCATTTGCAACAGGGGAGGGTTGCCCGGCGGATTTCCTCTGACAGACTCTCTGGCAGTTTGCCGGAGGGATATTCCTGGTGGAGTCTGATAAGCAGACGTTGCATGGCCGGTGTGCCTTTCTCCTGGGAGCGGGTGTAGAGATAGTAGACACCGAGTATGAGTTTTCGGGGCAGCCTGCGCCAGGTGAGGGAGCGGTATTGCCGCAGTATCGTGGCTGAGGAGTCAAGTTCGGACGGGAAATCCTTTTTTACGAAAAGAAGATGGAACTGGCGGAAATAGTCAGCCATGGCTGCCTGACGGCCATGGCATATCCCTGCGGTCACTGCCAGAATCCAGATCAGTGAGGGGACACCGGAGAAGAACGGGACTGTGGCGTTGGTGCGCAGGCATATCGACACATATATGGATATGAACCAGAAATCCCCTGCCATACCGTCAAGGATGCGCCCGAGTCGGCTGTATTGCTTAGTCAGCCGTGCCAGCTGCCCGTCTGCGCTGTCAAGCGAGTTGGCTGTCATCAAAAGAGCCATGCCGACAATATTGACCGCCATGCCTGAGGGGAAAAGGCAGATTCCCGCTGCGACACCTATGAAGATTGAGGCGATGGTTACGGCGTTCGGACTGATGTGGAGATGTCGGAACAGCAATGCCCAGGCAAAACCGATGGGACGGTAGAATGCAAGGTCGATATGCTCTTCCGTGTCATATGATTTCAGGGAGGTCTTGTATTCGTTCCGGAATGATTCAAACATATTCTGGCCTGTTAAAATGTCTGGTGAATCAATCTGCTGTCGCAATGGCATTCGCCGTTCACCTCCGCGACGAATTTTTCTGCCTCAAGACGGTCATGGCCGCAATCTACATCGAAAGCTTTGCTGAAAATGAACGGCTTGACCTTGAAGTGGTCGCCGACAGCGAGTATCCGTTGGAAGTCGCTCAATGATTTGGGATAGCAGTCGGTGCAGGCGACGTCGAGCGCGGAACGGGTGAGCCCGTAAAGTCCGGCGGAGACGATGGGAGTTCCGGGGAACGGCTCGCCGCCATAACGGTAGTCTCGTATCTCCGAGGTCGCGTCGTCGAGGTCGGCATACAGTGGGCTTTCATCATCTATAAAATGTGTCAGCCCCATTAGCAATGTGTTGTCGGGCATATTGCTGACAGCTTCTACATAGTCGCGGAACTCCCTTGTCGGGAAGATGGCATCGACTGTCATCGCGATGAATTTCCCACGGGCATCGGCGCAGCCTTCCTGGAGGCTGTAGAAGGAGTTGTCTGAACGGATTGGTTTGATGTTCAAATCCACCGGGGAGCATTCGCTCAGGTCGCGGAGGTAGTTGTTGAGGGATTCCATCCCGATATTCGTCACCACATGAATGCGGGATGCGCCGCATTGGCTGAGAATGTCAATCAGACGTCCGATCATCGGCCGTCCGAGGATGTCAACCATTGGTTTGGGGGCAGGTTCACCTTCCTTGACGAAACGGGAGCCTTGGCCGGCTGCGAGGATTACATATTCCATGAGATTCGTGATTGGTTTATTGTGAGAACAGCGTAAAGCATTGCGCCGATGGTGATAAGCCAGTCGGCGTAAAGTGTGAAGTCAGGAACGATAAGGGAGCATATTCCCCACGAGAGCAATGTGAGCCCGATGCAGCAATTCCCCATGGAGATTGCCCGGATGTCGGCGTCCCGCAAGGGTTTACCCGCCAGAGGCAACAGGCTCGCCGCGAGTAGGGCGATGAACGTGGCGACGCTTCCCGGCAGGAAGTGGCGCGACAGCAGGAAAAGGCATGTGGCTGCAAGAGTCGCCAGCGAGCCCCAGAGATATTCGGCTTTGCAGGATATCTTTCCTCTCAATGGGGTGGAGTGGAGGAACTGGATGATTAGTGTGGTGATTCCTGCCGCCGTGATGGCCCACCTTTTTACCGGCAGGGGTGAGGCCAGCGCGGCTGCCACGCATGATGTGGCAGGTAATGAATAAATGATAAGGTTGAGGAATGCGAGATTCATCGATGTCCGATCCGGGAGGGAAATCCTCGGAATCTCCCGGCCTGGTTTGCATGAACATAAAAAAGGTGTGAGGATTTCAACTCATTCTCTTCTTAAGTTCAGGCTCTCGCATTGCCCACAGCATAGAAGAGATGACAGCCCCCACACCGATGAGTCATATGGCGATACCCTCTCGGGCACAGTCATAGCTAACCGATGCGGGTGCTACATCAACTTTCTTCATGCTGTTGTTACAAATTTGCGAGATTTGAACTTAGAAGAAAATATCAATAACACCCTTGGCGATTTCTCGCCGGTCACGAAAATGATATGGAGGCTGACTCTTCAGTCTCATTATCGGCGGCAAAGTTAAGGATTATTTTCGTAATGCGCAAAATATCGTCGGCATGGCTCGGATTTGTATGAAATAAAGGTGAGAAATGTTGTTTTAAGAAAGTTTAACATTGCGACGGGCCTAATTCTGGGTGAAATAAGGGCTTTTTGCTATGCGGTTTCGGAAAAAATCACGAACTTTGCACCTGATTTATAGGCCGATGCCGCCTGCTTTCCCTCCTGGGAATTCTTGCAATGGAATCAGGATTAAGGGTGAGCGTCGCGCAAAAGCTTGAAAATTAGCGACTTTTATGTCACTTGCGGTTCTGAGGTACTTCTCGCCTCCCTTTCGGGGGAGCTGTTGCGGGAAGCAGTGAGGAATCGGAAGTTTTTTCGTTGAGTATCAGTAAACCATAATATTAACCGTTAACTTCAGGACATGGCAAAAGAATCAATGAAAGCCCGCGAAGTGAAGCGCGCGAAGCTCGTCGCCAAGTATGCCGCCAAGAAGGCCGCCCTCAAGGCTGCCGGTGACTATGAGGCTCTCCAGCTTCTCCCCAAGAACGCGTCAAGCGTGCGCCTCCACAACCGTTGCTCCATCACCGGCCGTCCCAAAGGCTACATCCGTCAGTTCGGCATCTCGCGTATCCAGTTCCGCGAAATGGCGTCTGCAGGCCTTATCCCCGGTGTGAAGAAGGCAAGCTGGTAAGCTCCGCGGACACCCCTGACATCGCGCGAGGGGAGCGCCAGGCGCCCGCCTCCGTCAGAAAAGCCCTGCCCGGCCTACGTGCAGGAGATCATCCGGGTAAGCCCAGTTTCTGCGGGACCCCCCGGAAAGCAATCCCGGCCGCCCGTCGCAGGGCCGCGAAAATGATCCCGAGAGGGAGTTTCCTCAAGAGTCCGCAAGGAGGAAGAGGAGCAGTTTCCGCGCTTTAAACCAGTCCGGCGGTATCGCAACGATACCACGGCGCAAAAATCAAATTTTAAATACTGACGGGCCAGCCCGTCGAGTTTAAAACAACAAACAACAATGACAGATCCAATAGCAGATTATCTGACAAGATTGAGGAATGCCATCAAGGCCCAGCACCGTGTGGTCGAGATTCCGGCCTCCAACCTCAAGAAGGAGATCACCAAGATTCTCTTCGAGCAGGGCTACATCCTCAACTACAAGTTCATTGAAGGTGAGACCCCTTCGGGCACAATCAAAGTCGCCCTCAAGTATGACCCCGTAGACCGCGTGAACGCCATCAAGGGCCTCAAGCGTGTCAGCCGTCCCGGCCTGCGCCAGTATTGCGGCTACAAGTCGATGCCCCGCGTCCTCAATGGTCTGGGTATCGCCATCCTCTCCACTTCAAAGGGTGTCATGACCAACAAAAAGGCCGCCCAGGAGAAGATCGGCGGCGAAGTTCTCTGTTACGTTTATTAATCGAAAGGAGGAAACAATATGTCTCGTATAGGTAAAGCCCCCATCGAAATCCCCGCAGGCGTAACCGTTGAAATCGCCAAAGACAACGTCGTTACCGTCAAAGGTCCCAAAGGAACCCTCGTACAGGCCGTCAACCCCGAGTTTGAGATCAAGCTCGAAGACGGTCACCTCCATATCAACCGTCCCTCCGACGACCGCGAGCACCGCGCTCAGCACGGACTTTTCCGCTCGCTTCTCCACAACATGGTGGTAGGTGTGTCAACCGGCTACCGCAAGGAGATGGAGCTCGTCGGCGTAGGTTACCGCGCCTCGGCCACAGGCCAGGTGCTTGAGCTCTCCCTGGGTTACTCCCACGCCATCTTCATCAAGCTTCCCCCCGAGATCAAGGTCGAGGCAAAGTCGGAACGTAACAAGAACCCCCTGATCATCCTCGAGAGCGACGACAAGCAGCTCCTCGGTCAGGTGTGCGCCAAAATCCGCTCCCTCCGCAAGCCCGAGCCCTACAAGGGTAAAGGTATCAAGTTTGTTGGCGAGGTTATCCGTCGCAAGAGCGGAAAGACCGCCGGTGCCAAGTAAACATAAGTTGAACCTACATCGACTGTAAAGAAAAATGATCTCCAAGCAGCAAAGAAGAAATAAAATCAAGGCGCGCATCCGTGGCCGCATCTCCGGCACCGCCGCGCGTCCCCGTATGACCGTTTTCCGTTCAAACAAGCAGATTTACGTCCAGCTTGTTGACGACCTCAAGGGTCAGACCCTCGCCAGCGCTTCCTCCAAGGGACTCGCCGGGGGCACCAAGACCGAAATCGCCGCCCAGGTCGGAAAGGCCATCGCAGAGAAGGCTATCGCCGCAGGCTATACCGAAGTGGTGTTCGACCGCAACGGTTACCTTTTCCACGGCAGAGTTAAATCATTGGCTGACGCAGCTCGCGAAGGCGGACTTAAATTCTAAACGACAATGGTAAACAAGAACAACCGAGTTAAGACAACCAACGACATAGAACTCAAGGACCGTCTGGTAGCCATCAACCGCGTCACCAAGGTGACCAAGGGTGGACGTACCTTCACCTTCGCCGCCATCGTAGTGGTCGGCAACGAAGACGGTATCATCGGCTGGGGCCTCGGAAAGGCCAATGAAGTCCAGGCTGCCATCGCCAAGGGCGTTGAGTCTGCCAAGAAGAACCTCATCCGCGTGCCGGTGCACAAGGGTACAATCCCCCACGAGCAGGTGGCCCGTTTCGGCGGCTCACAGGTGCTGCTCAAGCCTGCCAGCCACGGTACCGGTGTGAAAGCCGGTGGCGCTATGCGTGCCGTCCTCGAGAGCGTCGGCATCACCGACGTGCTTGCCAAGTCCAAGGGCTCATCCAACCCCCACAACCTGGTGAAGGCCACCATCGCCGCCCTCGGCGAGATGCGTTCCCCCGCCCAGGTGGCCCAGAACCGCGGCATCTCCGTCAACCAGGTATTCAACGGCTAACCCCAGGAAAGCTACAACAATGGCACAGATTAAAATCAAGCAGATAAAGAGCCGTATCGGCGCTCCCGCAGTGCAGAAGCGCACCCTCGACGCCCTCGGCCTCAAGAAAATGAATCACGTTGTGGTGAAAGAAGACACCCCCTCCGTGATGGGTATGGTAAATCGTGTTCGTCATTTGGTAGAAGTGACCAACGCTTAATCAATATCATTAGCATTCAGCAACTATGGATTTAAGTAACTTAAAGCCCGCCGTGGGCTCCACGACCCGCAGCACCCGTATCGGTCGCGGTCCCGGCTCTGGCAAGGGTGGAACTTCTACCCGTGGACACAAGGGAGCGAAGTCTCGTTCCGGCTACAAACGCAAGATCGGTTTCGAAGGTGGTCAGATGCCTCTTCAGCGCCGTCTTCCCAAATTCGGTTTCAAGAACATCAGCCGCGTGGAATACAAGGCCATCAACCTCTCTGTCCTGGATGCCCTCGCGGCCGCCAAGAACCTGGAGAAGATCGGTCTCGACGAGCTCCGCGCAGCCGGTTTCATCAACCGCAAGCAGCTGGTGAAGATCCTCGCCAACGGCGCTGTCTCACGCGCCCTCAAGGTTGAGGCTCACGCTTACTCGGCAGCCGCCGAGAAGGCCATCACCGAAGCCGGAGGCTCGATCTCCAAAGTGAAGTAAACACTCTCTTCCACACCGCTATAAAGCACCCCATTAAATGAAATTCGTTCAAACCCTTAAAAACATCTGGACTATCCAGGAGCTGCGTCAGCGACTCACCATCACGGTGCTGCTGGTGCTGGTTTACCGTCTGGGGTGTTATGTTGTCCTGCCGGGCATCAACCCCGCTGACCTTGAAGCCCTCACCAACTTCACCAACAAGACAGGTCTGATGCAGCTGCTCGACATGTTCTCAGGAGGTGCCTTCTCACAGGCCTCGATTTTCGCCCTCGGTATCATGCCCTACATCACGGCTTCAATCGTGATACAGCTTGCCGGTATGGTGCTGCCTTCTTTCCAGAAGATGCAGCGCGAAGGAGAGAGCGGCCGTCAGAAGCTCAACCAGTACACCCGTTACCTGACAGTGCTGATTCTCCTGGTGCAGGGCCCCGCCTACCTTTACAACCTGAAGGCTCAGATTGTGAACGCCGGCGGCTCCAGCGACATGGGAGTCTGGATGGTGATGTTCCTGACGGTGATCCTCGCCGCAGGCTCGATGTTCATCATGTGGCTTGGCGAGCGTATCACTGACCGCGGTATCGGCAACGGTATCTCGTTCATCATCCTCGTGGGTATCATCGCCCGCCTGCCGATGTCGCTCGTTTACGAGTTCACCAGCCGTCTGCCCGGGTCTACAGGCTCCGAAGGCGGTCTGATTATGTTCATCGTCGAGATCGTGCTGCTCTTCGCAGTCACAGTTGGCGCAGTGCTGCTTGTCCAGGGAACCCGCAAGGTGCCTGTGCAGTATGCCAAGCGCATCGTCGGCAACCGCCAGGTCGGTGGTGTGCGTCAGTACATCCCCCTGAAGGTCAACGCCGCCGGTGTGATGCCCATCATCTTCGCCCAGGCCATCATGTTCATCCCCCTGACTCTGTCGGGATTCGGTGCGCATGAAGGTGCCACAGGCTTCTTCGCTACCTTCGCCGACATCAACGGCTTCTGGTACAACTTCGTTTATTTCATCCTGATTGTGGCCTTCACTTACTTCTACACCGCCATCACCGTGCGTCCCACCCAGATGGCCGAGGATATGAAGCGCAACAACGGATTCATCCCCGGAGTCAAGCCCGGCAAGAAAACAGCGGAGTATCTCGATTCGATTATGTCACGCATCACCCTGCCCGGCTCGATTTTCCTCGGCATCGTGGCTATCCTCCCGGCATTCGCCCGTCTGTTCGGCATCAGCCAGAACTTCGCGCAGTTCTTCGGAGGAACCTCCCTGCTGATTATGGTCGGTGTCGTGCTCGACACTCTCCAGCAGATCGAGTCTCACCTGATGATGCACCACTATGACGGCCTGATGAAGGACGGCAAAATCAAGGGCCGCACTACCGGCTCTGCCTACTGATTCAAGCCCCTGATTCCTCAAACACCCGCTGCCGGAGGAGGCGTTGACCGCCTCTCCCGGCAGGGGGTTGAACTCTGAATTACCCCCGACCCTTTTAGAACCAGATGATTTACCTCAAGACTCCCGACGAAATTGAAAAGATGCGACGCGCCTGCGAGCTGACTTCCCTCACTTTAGGTGAGGTCGCCAAGCTGGTGCGTCCCGGAGTTACGACCCATAAGCTCGACACAGCCGCCCGCGAGTTCATCGTCAAGAACGGCGGCCGTCCCGCCTGCCTGGGTTACGGCGGTTTCCCCGCCACCCTCTGCATTGAAGTAAACGAGACGGTGGTCCACGGGTTCCCTTCTTCCTATACCCTGCGTGATGGTGACATTGTCGGCGTTGACCTGGTCGTCGAGCTTGACGGCTACAATGGCGATATGTGTTACACCTTCCCGGTGGGAGATGTTGCCCCTGAGGTGATGGAACTGTTGAAGACAACCAAGGAGTCGCTCTATGTGGGCATAGAGGCGTGTCGCGAAGGTCATCGCCTGGGCGACATCTCCAATGCCATCCAGACCTATTGCGAGAAACGTGGTTATTCTGTGGTACGCGAGATGTGTGGCCACGGTATCGGCCGCAAGATGCATGAAGACCCGGAGGTGCCCAATTTTGGACGCCGGGGCACAGGGCCGCTCATCAAGAACGGCCTGTGCATCGCCATCGAGCCGATGATTAACCTCGGAAGCCGCAACATCGTCATCGAGGATGACGGCTGGACATGCCGTACGCGCGACCGTAAGCCTTCGGCCCATTACGAGCATACAGTGGCGGTCAACGCCGGGAAGACTGAGATTCTGACCTCTTTCGACCCTGTGCGCGACGCCCTCGGCGACAGGTTTGTCTGAATAAACTTCCATCCGGTTCACCAAACAGAGAATCAAAGACAGAAACCCCGACTGAAAACTCATGTCAAAGCAATCTGCAATAGAACAAGACGGCGTGATACTCGAAGCCCTTTCCAACGCGATGTTCCGCGTGGAGCTTGAGAACGGCCATGAAATCACCGCCCATATCTCGGGCAAGATGCGCATGCACTATATCAAGATCCTGCCCGGAGACAAAGTGAGGGTCGAGATGTCGCCTTATGACCTCTCCAAGGGTCGAATCGCGTTCCGCTACAAGTAAGCTAAACCGAACCATCAAATAATTCCAAAAAGAATTCACAAATGAAAGTTAGAGCTTCCATCAAGAAGCGTTCCGCCGACGACAAGATCGTCCGTCGCAAGGGCCGCCTCTATGTGATCAACAAGAAAAATCCCAAAAACAAACAGCGCCAGGGATAACATGCGTTAATCCGGGAAAACCGGCGGCGGTTTGTCAGGATATTGCCGGGAAATCTCTCCCCCGAGTCAGGCAATGAAACCGCGTGAAAGGTTTCCGAATCCCGCTGATTTTTGTTATTTTCGCGTTAAAATTTCAAGACTCAACCAAAGCATTTATGGCAGTAAGAATCGTGGGAGTTGACCTCCCCCAGAACAAACGGGGCGAAATCGCCCTTACCTACATCTTCGGCATCGGCCGTTCGGCCGCTAAGACCATCCTGGAGAAAGCCGGTGTAGACGTGAACATCAAAGTGAAGGACTGGACTGATGCCCAGGCTGCTCAGGTTCGCGAAGTCATCCAGACCAACTACAAGGTAGAGGGTGACCTCCGCAGCGAAATCCAGCTCAACATCAAGCGACTTATGGATATCGGTTGCTACCGTGGCGTGCGCCACCGTAACGGCCTCCCCGTTCGCGGTCAGTCGACCAAGAACAACGCCCGTACCCGCAAGGGACGCAAGAAAACCGTCGCTAACAAGAAGAAAGCCACTAAATAACGAATACCCCAAGAAAGTATCATGGCAAAGAAAACAGTCGCAGCCAAGAAGCGCAACGTCAAGGTTGATGCCGCCGGCCAGCTTCACGTTCATTCCTCATTCAACAATATCATCGTGTGCTTAGCCAACAGCGAGGGACAGGTGATTTCATGGTCCTCCGCAGGCAAGATGGGCTTCCGCGGATCCAAGAAAAACACCCCTTACGCTGCCCAGATGGCTGCCCAGGATTGCGGCAAGGTCGCTTACGACCTCGGCCTGCGCAAGGTGAAGGCTTATGTCAAAGGACCCGGTAACGGCCGTGAGTCGGCTATCCGTACCGTTCATGGTATGGGAATCGAGGTGACCGAGATCATCGACGTCACTCCGCTGCCCCACAACGGTTGCCGTCCTCCCAAGCGTCGTCGCGTATAATCCAGCATTCCACGGCAGAAATCAACAAAGGGCTTTAACCGCGCCGGATGGCGTGAAGCGCTCCATTCCCGATGGTTCGACAGGAGCGCCCGGCCCCCGGCCGCCCATTAACCTATTTAAAGTTAAAGACACAAATGGCTAGATACATAGGTCCCAAGACCAAAATCGCACGCAAATTTGGCGAACCCATCTTCGGCGAGGACAAGATCCTGAGCCGCCGCAATTTCCCCCCCGGCCAGCACGGTCAGAACCGTCGCCGCAAAACTTCGGAATACGGCATCCAGCTGCGCGAGAAGCAGAAGGCTAAATACACCTACGGTGTGCTGGAGCGTCAGTTCCGCAACCTCTTCGAGAAAGCTTCCGGTATGAAGGGTATCACCGGTGAAATCCTTCTCCAGCTCCTCGAAGGCCGTCTGGACAACGTGGTTTACCGTCTGGGCATCGCCAAGACCCGCGCCGCAGCCCGTCAGCTCGTGCTCCACAAGCACATCACTGTCAACGGCGAGGTTGTAAACATCCCCTCTTTCGCCGTAGAGCCCGGTATGGTTATCGGTGTCCGCGAGAAATCCAAGTCTCTCGAAGTCATCGCAGACTGCCTGGCCGGTTTCAACCACAGCAAATACCCCTGGCTCGAATGGGACGAGTCAACCAAGAGCGGCAAACTGCTCCATGTCCCCACCCGTGAGGATATCCCCGAAAACATCAAGGAGCAGCTCATCGTCGAACTCTATTCTAAGTAATCCGTTAAACACCAAGATCCATGGCTATTTTAGCATTCCAAAAACCTGACAAAGTCGTAATGTTGGAAGCCAACAGCTTCTACGGCAAGTTTGAGTTCAAGCCTTTGGAACCCGGCTATGGTATCACTGTGGGTAATGCCCTGCGTCGAGTGCTTCTCTCCTCACTCGAGGGCTATGCCATCTCCGCCATCAAGATTGACGGCGTGAAACACGAGTTCGATACCATCCCCGGCGTCAAGGAGGATGTGACCAATATCATCCTCAATCTCAAGAAGGTAGACCTCAAGCAGGTGACCGAAGATGCCGAGACTGAGAAAGCTTCCATCCACGTGTCGGGTCAGGAGGTGTTCAAAGCCGGTGACATCGGAAAAGCCCTCGCGGGCTTTGAAGTCCTCAATCCCGAGGAGGTCATCTGTCACTTGGATCCCGACGCGAGCTTCAACCTCGAGGTGACCATCAACAAAGGACGCGGCTGGGTGCCCGCAGACGAGAACCAACTCGAAATCACCGACATCCAGACCCTCGCCATAGACTCGATTTATACCCCGATCAAGAACGTCAAGTACGCTGTTGAAAACTTCCGCGTCGACCAAAAGACCGACTACGAGAAACTCATCATAGAAATCACCACCAACGGCTCCATCCTCCCCAAGGATGCCCTCAAGGAGGCCGCCAAGATTCTGATTTATCATCTGATGCTATTCTCAGATGACAAGATCACAATCGAGACCACCGAGACCGACGGTGCTGAGGAATTTGATGAGGACGCTCTCCACATGCGCCAGCTCCTCAAGACGAAGCTGGTCGACATGGACCTCTCGGTCCGCGCTCTCAACTGCCTCAAGAGCGCCGAAGTCGAGACCCTCGGCGAGCTGGTCGTATTCAACAAGACCGACCTGCTGAAATTCCGCAACTTCGGCAAGAAGTCCCTGACGGAACTCGACGAACTGCTGGCCAACCTCGGCCTGTCGTTCGGCATGGATATTTCCAAATACAAACTCGACAAAGAGTAAAAACTGAACAACAACGATGAGACACAATAAAAGCTTCAACCACCTGTCGCGCAAGAAGGCCCATCGCGACGCCCTTCTTGCCAACATGACCATCTCTCTTATCAAGCATAAGAGGATCTTCACCACCCTGGCAAAGGCAAAGGCCCTGCGTATGTACGCCGAGCCCCTGATCAACCGCGCCAAGGAAGACTCCATGGCCAACCGCCGCCTGGTGTTCTCCTATCTCCAGAACAAGGAAGCCGTCACCGAGCTCTTCCGCGAAATCTCCCAGAAGATTGCTGACCGTCCCGGTGGCTACACCCGCATTCTCAAGACCGGCAACCGTCTTGGTGACAACGCCAAGACCTGCTTCATCGAGCTGGTAGACTACAACGAGAACATGCTCAAGGACAAGAAGTCCGAGAAGAAGGGCCGCACCCGTCGTTCCCGCAAGTCCACCTCCCCCGAGACTCCGGCTCCCGAAGCCGCCGCTCCCGCCGAGGAACCCAAAGCCGAATAATCACCACGATTATATTTGATTCAAACAGACGCCCGCCCTTGTTGGCGGGCGTTGTTTTTCTCAATTGGAATGAAAATAATAGAGTCATATGCGTGTGATGTGTCAAGATAGGATGAGGGAGGATAAAAAGGGATTCCTTCAGTTTATTGCTTATTCCCAGGTGATTGGTATTATATTGGTGGTAGTAGGACATTCATTGTATGAATATCCTGATGGATGTCATGGCTCTACATTTTTACTCAGTCGATGTATATACAGTTTGCATATGCCCACATTTATGTTTGCCTCTGGTTTCCTAATGATGTATACGGTTTTTAAGGAGGATGGCAATATACTTGGTTTTGGTTCTTTTATGAAGAAAAAAACGAAACGACTTTTGGTACCATTTGTAATTTTGACGGGTCTTACTTTTTTACCAAGGATTGCGATGAATTCAATGGCAGAAGATAAGATAGAGTTTTCATTGGAAATGTTCTATAAAAGTTTTTTATATGGAGAAATAATGCCAATCCCTTTTTTTTGGTTTTTGCAAGCAAGTTTTTTGTTATTGGTAACATCATTTTTGATGTTGATGGTAGGAACGAAACTGAAGATTAACAAGAAGATGTCAAGTTTGGTGATTTGTGGGATATATATAGGATTATTCATATGGGATGAAGCTAAAGATGTTGATTTTTTTTCTATTGGCAAAGCAATTAAATTGGGCGTGTATTTTGCTTTAGGAATGATATATGCGTGTTATTTTAAAGATGTCAACAGTTGGTTGCCTCGGTATCGTATGATGATTTTTATGGGATTTCTTGTAATGTGGGCTGTTTTATTTTATATGACAGAATACACAGAATATTTTATCTTTTGTCAATTGTCTGGTGTGGGGATGGTGATTTTATTGTCTCACATTATCTCAGATACGAAAGTCAGAATTTTTGATCATCTTATAGGCGCAACTTATATAATTTTTCTATTGTCGTGGTATGTGAATATGTTAACACAGCCGGTCTTGTCTCATTATGTGAGTATGCCTTGGTGGGGATATACGGTTCTTTCGTGTGTTTTGGGTATTTATGTGCCATATGCGGTATATGTGTGGTTGCAAAATCATAAACAACATATGTATGGTAAATTGATTTCTTACGGGCTTGGACATTGAATTAATTGATGAAATTTATGAATAATAAAATTGTAATTAATCCCATTGGAGGACTCGCTAACCGAATGAGAACACTTGCGGGGGGAGTGGCTTTGGCAAATGAAATTGGTGCGGAGTTTGATGTGGTTTGGTGTCGCAACTGGGAAGTAGCAGCTGCGTTTGAAGATGTGTTCGAGCTGCCTGAATGTCTTATTAACAAGATAAAATATCCCGGGAGATTACGATATGGTTTATGGTATTCCATCCCAAGGAAAAAAAACCTATACTTTTCAGCATTTTCGCTCCAGAGGTTTGGAATCTCATTGTTTGACAGTGCTTCACCGTTGAAAGATATTCTTGCAAATGATAATGATTCCGATGCAACGCTTAAAGGTATTGTCGAAGGAACGCTTCATAGCCATAGGAATTGTTTTATACAAGGAGGAACAAATATATACCGATTTTCCTTAGATGAATATCGCAGGATGTTTGTGTTGAAACGAGAATTACAAGAGGAGGTGGTAAAAATTAAGATGTCACTTGGCTCATCATCAGTAGGCGTGCATATCAGAAGAACAGATAACTATGAGTCTAAAAAGCATAGTCCTGACAGCCTCTTTATTGAAGCAATGGAAAGAGAAATCGATAGGGATACAAATGTGAGATTCTATCTTGCGACAGATGACGAAGCTGTTAAAGCAACCTTCCGGAGAAGATTCGGTGAGAGATTGATCTCAAGTCCTTATTGCGCCCAACGTGATTCGAAGGAAGGCATAATTCACGCTGCTGAGGAAATGTTTATCCTTGCCGGTACAAATAAAATACTTGGCTCTTATTACAGTTCTTTTTCTGAGGCAGCGGCTATGTTGGGTGGAATACAATTATTTACGGTAAGAAATATTCCATAAGCGCGGAGGCTTGGGCTGCGATGCCTTCGCCGCGGCCTGTAAAGCCGAGATGTTCGGTGGTGGTTGCTTTTACGGAGACGGCCTCGAGGGGGAGTGACAGGTCTGCCGCGATATTCTCTATCATTTGCGGGATGAACGGAAGGAGCTTGGGAGCTTGTGCGATTATGGTGACATCGACATTCGTCGGGGAGAGACCGCGTTGTTCGCGTATGATTTGTGCTGTCTCGCGTAACAGGTGGCGTGAATCCGCGCCTTTGTAGCGTGGATCAGAGTCCGGGAAATGATAACCGATGTCTCGGAGGGCTGCGGCTCCGAGAAGCGCGTCAGAGAGGGCGTGGAGAGCGACATCGGCATCACTGTGGCCAAGCAAACCGAGATGATAGGGGATTTCGACTCCGCATAGGATTAGTTTGCGGCCTTCTACAAGGCGATGGACATCATAGCCGTTGCCGATTCTGAACATATGGAGTTGTTTCTTTTGCCTTGTCGAGGCAAAAATGCCCCAATTGGATGGCAGTTTGTCTTTGTCTGATGGAAAAGAGGGTGGAGAGAGGGGAAGGGAAGAGAGATAAAAGAGAGAGGGGAGAAGAGTAGTTGATTGTATGGAATTATCGGCGTCCACCAATCAAATCACGAAGACCGTCCATATCGAATGTCAATGTGAAACGGAGGGTCTGGTCGAGAGGGGAGGTCTGTGCAGTGGCGAGCATATAGGCCGCGTCGAGGCGTACGACGTTTAGAGAGAAACCGGCGCCAAAGCCGAAATACTGGCGGTTTCCTTTATACTGGCTTTCGTGGTAATAACCGGCGCGCAGGAAGAATTGCTGATTATAGTTGTACTCAGCACCGATGGAGTACGAGATTTCCCTCAACTCCTCCTTCATGCCGCCGGGTGCGTCGCTGAAAGACTTGAATATACCGGTGATAGGGGACATTGTCTCCCAATTATTGAGAGCCTCGGCATAGGCAGCCTCGTCGACCTGGCCATCTGCGTCACGGTAGTCGTCACGGCGGGGACGCGTCGGCACCAGGAGTTTGTTGAGGTCAAGGCTCACAGCCAGGTTATGGTAGTCGGCGAGAGGGAACATAAAAGAGGCTCCCAGACGTAGATTTGTCGGCAGGAAAGCAGGTGGTTGCCCTTCGGGTGATACTTTAGTACCAATGTTGGAGATGTCCCAACCCCATGCGAATTGGCATTCACTTTGTCCGACTATTGGATACGTGACAAAATATCCTGATATGTCGGCAGAGAATGCCGATGCTCCGCTGGGTTGTGTCGAGGTGCTGGATGCTCCGAATCCGAGGTCGGAATAGATATAGCGGAACACTACGCCCATAGAGAATTTCTCAGAAAGCTTTCTTGAGTAACCGATGTCAAACGCGAGCTCATAGGGATTGATGCTTTCTGTGACGCCGCCAAGGCTCTCGGAGTTGACCTCGCCAAGGGAGAAATAACGCAAGGACGCGCTTATCGCCTGGTTGTCATTGCTGCCTAATTTCCAATAGCCTGCAAGATTTGCCAAGAATATGTCGTTGACCAGTTTACGAAGCCAGGGGGTATAACTCAGAGAGACTGCGCCCTGTGAGTATGCGAATGCGTATTTCGATGGATTCCAGAACTGTGAGTTGGCATCCGGATCAGTTGCCGCACCGAGGTCTCCCATTGATGCTCCACGGGCATCGGGAGCGATGCCGAGAGATGTGACACCGGTCTGGACAGGGTTGAACTCGTTCTTTATCTGGTCATCAGCGATTGCTTTTTCGGCACACAGCATAGCGGCCAACACGGCGGCTGCAATTGTGGTCTTGGCCGCTATCGGAGAGGTGAGAATATTGCGGGGCGAAGTCATCATTGTCTGTGTCATTAATAAGCTCCCGGTAATCAGGAGTCCTGAATATATAACTGAAAAGCGGCGGTTTTATTGCCCCTTACGCGTCAAAGCCGGCTGAGTGGAATGAGATGGGTCATTATCTCCTCACGGGACAAGGTCTGGCGCTGGGAAAGGGCGCGTGCCATCTCGGTCACGGCCTCGTTGACTGCCGGATGCATCAGCAGCTGACGGAGGTAACTGAAAGAATTGTCGCAAATCTGTTCGACCTCAGCGGTCTCAAGTCCGCAGGAATCTTCCCCCTCTTTGGCAAGATGTTGCATCATTAATGAACGTACCTCGGCGGACAAATCAGAATGACGGCGACCGATGGAACGGGCAAGCAAGTTGCCTATGACCATAGCTGATGTCAACTGGAAATGTCGAAAGGAGGCTGTCCAGACATTTTTGACTGATAAACCGGGATTGACCGGTGTGAAGAAGTCGGGCGTCAATCTCAGCCCGAAATCCGCCGGTGCTGAGAGGGAAATGGAATCGATGTATTTTTCGGCGTCAAATATGAAGAGAGACAACGCCATTCCGCAGAGCCCGAAGGCCCTGTCGGTGGAGTCGGTGTACTTAAATGAGGCTGAAGCCATTGAAGAATCAATTGATTACCATGATTTTGGTGACGCAATTGTCACTGCCGGAATCACTGGAGGTGCCGTGGGATGCGAATACATAATAGACTCCAGTCTTGACACGGTCGCCGTTGGCGTTACAACCGTCCCAGGTTATCATTCCGCCTTCGCTACGTCCCTGGAAGAACACGTTGCCGGCTGAATCGGCTATCTTGACGAGGGTGTTGTCCATCAGGCCGGTGACAGTAATCCATCCGGAATAGTCAGGGCGCACAGGGTTGGGGTAGGCGTAGACTTCGTCAAGGTTCTCGCTTGAGGGAGCGGCTGTTGAGTTGTATTCAACCACTCCGGCAGATGTGGCAAAGAACACACTTGAGGAATTTGGATCGCATGCCACTGAGTAAACCGTATTGGACGGCAAGATAGAGTTATTGGTGTCGTAATGTTCGATAATCTGGTCTCCGTCTTCGCTGACAAGGTAAACTCCGGCGGTGGTGGTTGAAATCCATTTGCGATTGGAGTTGTCCACTGCGATTCCACTTACCGACAGTGCATCCAGAAGATAGTCTGCAAGTCCTGTTCCATCGTTACGCGGTACTTTAAGATGGTTGACATGTGCAACATCAGAATTGACTTTTGAAGGATCAGTGATTTCAAAGATGCCTTTGTCCGTACCAACCCAAAGACGCCCTTTTCTGTCTTCACAAAGTGTGTTTATATGATAGAAGGACAGGGACTTATTGTCTTGGTCAATGTATGATGATACTTTTACAAGCGAACTATTGGTTATGGATTTAACCTCTTGGGCGGGAGCAAACAGTAGAGTGTTTGACCAGAATCCTTTTGCGAATACAATTTTATTTGAATGGTTTAGAGGGGTACCCACGGTACAACGTCCGATGTAGGTACCAGTTGCATCAAAAGAGTTCCACGAATCTTTAGAGTGGGTCGAGTTATGAAGCTCTGAATAAGGCACTACATGCAGGTTGTTTGTGCCTTCTGCAGTTTCTTGCGTAATCCAAAGATTATCATAGGAATCAAAGCCCATATAGGACAAACGATAACCTGCTGCAATTGATATTGGCATATCTGAGGCAGAGAATTGATGCTGTTGCACACCATCACGAATCATATATAAACCTTGATTCCATGTGCCTACATAATATACACTGGAATCATGTGGATCTCCAACTACCCACGCGGGTCTGGCAATGCCCGAGGCGGTATTAGCTCCGTTGGTCAGACCGGTAGGAGTCTCGTCTGAGAATCCTTGACCGTTTGTATATGACGCCAACCTTAAGGCAGATGAACCAACCAGTCCTAACTGAAAACCACTTTCGTTATGTCCATTCCAGAATAGGACATTTCCGGTAGGCTGTGCGAATATTCGGTTACATTCAGCTGCAGAAAACTCTGTTTTTCCGAATTTTTCGCCTAATTGTACAGGATTTGAACGGTCTGTTATGTCATACTGACATAGGCCATCAGCGTTTCCTCCCCATAATTTAGCCAACCCGTCAAAGGCAGACAGAGCCTGCCCTTTTAGGACGGTAGGGAATTTTGTTACAACAGGAGAGGCAGAAGGGGTGTCTATACCATAAGTAAACATATTGGTCCCGTTTGCGACAAATGCTTCATCTTTTCCCATCTGAACGATATGGGTCAGGATTATATCGGCATTGTTGTAACGTATCGTGCCATATGTAAGCTTGTCCTCATCAAAGTTGAAATCAGCGAGAACTGCTTTGTTGTTGTTGCCCGATTTATGGGTGAAAATTATTCGTTTGTCTCCTATGACTGCTGAGTAGTCTCCGAATGTCCATGCTCCAGCGTTACCACCGACTAAATTGAACTTATCGATGGAAACCAGATGCTCTGATGCGGGAGCCGCCATTAGCTTGTTTTCATATGCTATCACAACATGGTCGCCGAGCCCGAAGACTTTGTCGACAGATTTTGGGGAGAACATCGTCTCCACTGTCTCGTTGTTTTTGTCGTCGATGGTCACAAGGCCAAATGAAGTGGCTACATATATGCGCCCATTGCCGAAACCAACGTGGTTGATAGCCGGCTTCCCGGTGATGAGTGCATCAGATATGTCTGAGATGTTGATGACCGAACCATCATCGTTGATACGGTCCATATTGCAATCCTGATAGGCCACAATAAGGTACTTTCCTTCCGGATGGGGATAAATGCCCTTGATGGCTCCGCCATTCAAATCGTTGGAAATGTTGAGTGACCGAACCTCATTTGTCCTCTTATCCACCGAGAACAATGAGCCGACCGACAAATAATAGGTCATGTTTTTTGTTTCGGCTATGGTTGACACACCACCGAACGGTGAGTGGATTGTCCATCCTCCCACTGGGAGCTGAGCGTTCACGCCTATCCCAATCAGGGCAAGCAGAAATATGAGGGCTATTTTCTTTGTCATCATGGTCTATATCAGAGGTTGTCTTTTAATACTTCAAGCAGGGCTTCTGTGGCTCGGCGTCGGTGGGAAATCGCATTTTTCTCTTCTGCGGTCATTTCGGCGAATGTCTTGAGGTGGCCGTCGGGAATGAAAAGAGGATCATAACCGAATCCGTCTTTTCCTTTTGGATTAGTGGCAATAGAGCCATCAACCACACCCTCGACAAGGATTTCCCGTCCGCCGATTATAAGCGCGATAACCGTCCGGAATCGAGCTTTGCGATTCTCAACCCCAGCCATCCTTTCGAGAAGAAGGGACGAATTGGCGGAAGAGTCATGGCCAGAGCCGCGGCCGTTCACATAGGCATATCGTGCCGACATTACCCCGGGTTGACCACCCAGAGCCTCGACTTCCAGGCCGGTGTCATCCGCGAAGCAATCGCAATTGAACCGTTCGCTTACCCAACGGGCTTTTTGCAACGCGTTACCTTCAAGAGTGTCGGCGGTTTCCGGAATATCCTCACGGCAACCAATCTCCTCCAGTGAGAGGATTTTACATCTGCTTCCGAGAATGGAGCGTACTTCGGCAATCTTGTGGGCGTTGTTGGTAGCAAAAACCAGTTTTTCCTGCATTATGTCAAGTCATAGTTTACTCAACATATATAACGGACTCTTGGTCGGTTTATTATCAGCGGGATTAAGTTTTTCCACAGGTATAAATACAAAGAAAACCGGAAGCTTCCTTGTGCTGAGGGTGCTTCCGGTTTTTATTTTCTATACACGCGGATTAGTCGCGGGGGGAGCCGAAGAAGCGGAGGAGGTAGATGAAGAGGTTGATGAAGTCGAGGTAAAGGGAGAGGGCGCCCCAGGTGGCGAGGGAGCCGTTGGCAAGACCCATGTTCATGGCGGCCATCTGCTTTACTTTCTGGGTGTCCCAGGCGGTGAGACCGATGAAAATCAGCACTCCGAGCCCGGAGATGATCCATTCGAATGTGCTGTTGGCCCAGAAGATGTTGACCAGGCAGCATATGATTAGGCCGAAGAGGGCCATATAGAGGAATGAACCGATTTTGGTCAGGTCACGGTTTGTGAAGTAGCCGTAGACACTCATCGCTCCGAAGACTGCCGCTGTAATAAGGAAGGTCTTGAAGATGGAGGCGAATGAGAAGGCGAGGAAGATTATCGACAATGTCAGGCCGTTGACCAGGGCGAAAAGGAAGAACAGACCTGTCGACATTCCCGGGCTCATTTTGCCCAGACGTGCTGAAATCCACAGCACAAGGCCGATTTCAACAATTGCGAGTCCCCAGTAAATCCATCGGTTGGTGGCGAGAGCCACGGTGATGTTCGGGGCGTAAAAGTATGCGAAGAGTGCTGCCGCAGCCGATACAAGCAGTGCAAGGAACATCTTGACGTATACCTGCTTCATTACTGCTGATACCTTTGCGTCAAGAGACTGGGGAGACTGGCCGTTCTGCCAGTAACCTTGGGCCGGATTGTTATTGAAGTAATTCATCTTTCGTTTTGATTTATAAGTTTAGGTATGTTTTCCCGGCCTTTCAATCAATAGTAAGCCGGGGGAGAGGGGAGAAGGAGTGGAGTTCAACAAATCACATTCTCTCGGGGACGTTGATTCCCAACAGGCCCATCGCCTGTTTCACAGTGCGAGCGACCGACTTGCAGAGGGCGAGACGCAACGAGCGCACGGCTGGATTTTCCTCTTTGAGGATGGAGTAGTCATGATAGAACTGGTTGTATTGCTTGACCAGCTCGTATGCGTAGTTGGCGATAAGAGCCGGAGAGTAGCTGCGGCCGGCCTCCTCCACTGTCGCGGGGAAGTCAGAGAGGGTCTGGATGAGGGCTATCTCCTTGTCGTTGGGGGTCACGGCTGCGTAATCGCCGATTTCATAACCCAGTTCGGCCGCTTTGCGAAGCACAGACCGGATACGGGCGTAGGTGTACTGGATGAAGGGACCGGTATTCCCGTTGAAATCTATAGACTCGGCGGGGTTGAACATCATGTTCTTGCGCGGGTCTACTTTCAGCAGGAAATATTTGAGGGCACCAAGGCCTACGGTCTCGGAAATCTCGTCGATTTCGGCGGGGGTAAGGCCGTCGGTCTTCCCGAGCTGGGCGGAAACTTCACGGGCATTCGCCACCATCTCTTCCATCAGGTCGTCGGCATCAACGACTGTCCCTTCGCGGCTCTTCATCTTTCCCTGGGGAAGTTCGACCATTCCGTACGAGAAATGTACGAGGTCTTTGCCCCATTTGAATCCGAGACGGTCGAGCAGGAGCGAAAGCACCTGGAAATGGTAGTTCTGCTCATTTCCGACCACATATATCATCTTGTCGATGGGGAAGTCGCGGAAACGGAGCTTGGCAGTGCCGATATCCTGGGTCATATAGACCGAAGTGCCGTCGCTGCGGAGAAGAAGCTTGTTGTCGAGCCCGGCATCCGTGAGGTCGGCCCATACCGAACCATCCTCCTTGCGGTACATGATACCCTTTTCAAGGCCCTCAAGCACCTTCTCCTTGCCTTCGAGGTAAGTGTCAGACTCGTAATATATCTTGTCGAAGTCGACCCCCATACGCTTGTATGTGATGTCGAAACCGTCATATACCCATTTGTTCATCATCTCCCAGAGGGAACGGATTTCCGGATCCTTCTGCTCCCACTTGCGGAGCATCTCACGCGCCTCCGCCATAAGCTTTGACTCAGCCTTGGCTTCATCCTCGGTCAGGCCCTTCTCCATAAGGGTCTTGACCTCCTCGCGGAAATGCTTGTCAAACAAGACATAGAAGTCACCGATGAGGTGGTCTCCCTTCTTGCCGGTCGATTCGGGAGTCGCCCCGTCGCCCCATTTCTGCCATGCGAGCATAGACTTGCAGATGTGGATGCCTCGGTCGTTGACGATGTTGGTCTTCACGACCTTGTTGCCGCATGCCTGGAGGATGCGGGCAAGGGAATAGCCCAGCAGGTTGTTGCGGACATGGCCCAGGTGGAGGGGCTTGTTGGTGTTGGGGGAGGAATATTCCACCATCACCAGCGGGCTGTCGGCCGTCGCCTCCTTGAAACCGAAATTGTCGTCCGAAGCGATATGCTCCAGCACCGAGTTCCAGTAAGTCGGCTCGATGACGATATTGAGGAAGCCCTTGACGGCGTTGAAACGGTCAACCGCCGGTTCGTTGTCGACGAGCCAGTTGCCGATTTCGGTGGCCACCGCGTCGGGAGCCTTGCGGGCCGCTTTCACCCACGGGAATACCACTATGGTGAGGTTCCCCTCAAACTCCTTTCGGGTCGCCTGGGGCACAATCTGTTCAGCCGGGGTGTTCACCCCGTAAAGTTCCTTTACTGCGCGGGAAACGCCTTGTGATATGATGCTGTCAAGTGACATGGCATTGTGTTGAGAAGTTATCAAATGAAGATATGTCCCGCCTGGGCGGGTGTATTGAAGCGCAAAGTTACTCAATTTCCACGAAAAAAACAGCTGTATGCTTGTTAATCTTGTCTAAATCACTATCTTTGCAGTATGATTATAGGCTATCACGCCGATTGTCTTATCCTCGACCAAAAAACGATGAAGAAACCATTACGCTCCTTGCTTTCTGTTGCTATGCTTATCGCAGTGGTTGCCAATGCCTTCGCTTGGGGACAGAAAGGCCACGATGTGACCGCCTGCATCGCCGAGCGCCATCTCACCCCTGCGGCCAAAGCCGCTGTCGACTCCATCCTTGAAGGACGCAGCCTGGTCTATTGGGCCAACTGGCTCGACAACGCCAGCCATACCCCCGAGTATGCCTACACCAAGACCTGGCATTACCGCAACGTCGACGCAGACAAAGATTACTTCTCGCAGCCCGAACACCCGTCGGGTGACATCGTGAAAGGAATCCGTTACTCCATAAAGGTGCTTTCCGACACCACCCAGACCCCAGCCAACCGCTCGCTTGCCCTGAAGATGCTGACCCACTTCCTGGGTGACCTCCATCAGCCCATGCATCTCGGCCACGCCACTGACTATGGCGGCAACACCGTGAAAATCAAATATTTCGGACGCGACACCAATCTCCACACCGTTTGGGACACCAACCTTGTGGAGTCTGCCCACAAGTGGAGCTACACCGAATGGGCCGACCAGATTGACCGTCTTCCCGCGCCCCAGGAGGTAGTCCTGCTTTCCGGGAATGTCGACGACTGGGCTCAACGCAAGGTCGAGGATGCGGCCAAAGTCTACGACGCCACACCTGAAGGGGCTAAACTCAGCTACAACGAAGTGGCATTATGGACCCCGATGATTGAGGAGTCATTCCTCTCCGGGGGTCTTCGGCTGGCCCATATCCTGAACTCCATCTTCGACTCCTCATATCCCTATCGTCGTTCCCCCTCTTCGTTCTGAATGACGGGCCATCTCCTAAAGTCGGCATTCCCCGAGGGGCGAGGTAAACATTTGGCGGCAACAGGTGTTAAAGTTCTATAAAACCATTCACCTAAAAATCTATTGCCGCCATATGAAAGGCTATTTACATCTCATTCTGGCAGCCGCGCTGTTGATGCCCGCTGTCGCCGGAGCCCAGGCCCAAAGAAGCCAGGAGTTCAAAGACAAATACCAGCTGAAGGAGGCCGTGGTGCTCAGCCGCCACAATATCCGTTCCCCTCTTTCAGACAGCAAGAGCGATCTCGGTCGCATGACCCCTCATGAGTGGACGAGGTGGAGCGCTGGAAAGAGCGAGCTGACCTCGCGTGGCGGAGCCCTGGAGACGATGATGGGGCAGTACTTCCGCAAATGGGCTGTCGATGCCGGCCTGTTCCCCGAGAACTATGTTCCGACCGCAGATGACCTGAATGTTATAGCCAACTCCATGCAACGCTGCATCGCCACGGCGCAGTATTTCACCTCAGGCTTCATGCCGGTCGGCGGTGTGACGGTCAATCACCGTTACACTCCAAGCAAGATGGATCCCCTCTTCAATCCCCAGCTCACCAAGGTAAGTCCCGCATTTGTCGAGGAGGCTATGCGCCAGATAAACGCCATGGGGGGTGAGAAAGGAATCGTGGGCATCAATGAGGCGATTGCTCCCGACTACGCCCTTATGATGGAGGTGCTTGATATGGACGAGTCCCCGATGGCCCGGGAAAAAGACCCCAAACTCGACGCCACCAAAAATTACAATACCGAAATCGTGCTGGAGAAATGGGCCGAACCGGCGATGAAGCCCGGTTCAGCGCTGAAAGACCTCAACGCTGCCAGCGATGCCTTCATCCTCCAGTATTATGAGGAGCCGGATTCAGTTAAAGCCGCCTTCGGACACAACCTCACCCGCGAACAGTGGGCCCAGCTTGCCCATGTGAAAGACACTTATCAGGATGTGCTTTTCACCGCCCCGATTGTCGCCGTCAATGTCGCCCGTCCACTGATACAGTATATGTATGACGAGCTGCGTTCACCCGACCGCAAGTTCACATTCCTTGTCGGCCACGACAGCAACCTGTCGAGCGTGGCAACCGCCCTCGGGGTGGAGGAATACGAACTGCCCGATGCCATCGAGAAGAAAACCCCCATCGGCTCGAAAATCGTGGTCGAGAAATTCGTCGGCCCTGACGGTGAGGAGTATGCCGACATCAATATCGTCTACCAGACAATCGATCAGCTCCGCGACATGCAGCTGCTTGGCCTTGACAATCCTCCGATGGTCTACCCCCTTTCGCTGAAAGGGCTGACCAAGAATGCCGACGGCCTTTACCGTATGGCCGATGTGGCCGACCGCTTCGAGCAGGCTCTCCGTGCTTACGAGGCCATCCCGGAATAATCCTCATTGATATAAAATAATCGCTTCGCGATTCAAGGCCGGTTGAGGCCTGGGTCGCGAAGCGATATTTTTTGGGAAGTCGGGTCAGATGTCCGGCCCGGCTCCCGATATTTTCAGACGGTTGCGGATTAGCCGTTTACCTTCTTCATGTGGGCGATGAGGTCGAGAACCTTGTTGGAGTAACCGATCTCATTGTCATACCAGCTTACTACCTTGACGAAGTTGGGGGTCAGGTAAACACCGGCGTTGGCGTCGAAGATAGAGGTGCGGGGGTCGCCGAGGAAGTCGCTGGAAACGACTGCGTCTTCGGTGTAACCCAGTACGCCCTTGAGTTCGCCTTCTGCAGCTTCCTTCATGGCAGCGCAGATTTCCTCCTTGGTAGCGCCCTTCTTGAGGTTCACGGTCAGGTCGACAACGGAAACGTCAAGGGTGGGGACACGCATGGAGATACCGGTCAGCTTGCCGTTGAGCTCGGGGATAACCTTGCCCACAGCCTTGGCGGCACCAGTGGAAGAGGGGATGATGTTGCCGGAAGCGGCACGGCCACCACGCCAGTCTTTCATCGAAGGACCGTCAACGGTCTTCTGGGTAGCTGTTGTGGAGTGAACGGTGGTCATAAGACCGGTCTCGATGCCGAACTTGTCGTTGAGGACCTTGGCGATAGGAGCGAGACAGTTGGTGGTGCAGGAAGCGTTGGAAACGAACTGCTGTCCAGCGTAGGTGTTTTCGTTAACACCGCATACGAACATGGGGGTGTCGTCCTTGGAGGGAGCGGACATAACGACGTATTTAGCGCCGGCTTCGATGTGGGCCTGAGCCTTTTCCTTGGTCAGGAAGAGACCGGTGGACTCAACGACATATTCTGCGCCTACTGCGCCCCAGCCGATTTCTTTGGGGTCGCGGCATGCTGTAACGCGGATTTCCTTGCCGTTTACGATCAGGAGGCTCTTTTCGAGGTCGTAGTCAACGGTTCCGTCGAACTGGCCGTGCATTGTGTCATACTTGAGCATGTAAGCCATGTAGTCAACGGGGAGAAGGTCGTTGATGGCAACAACTTCGATGTCGTCGCGCTTAGTGGAGGCGCGGAAGACAAAACGGCCGATACGGCCGAAGCCGTTAATACCTATTTTAGTCATAGTGGGTTGATTGTTAAAGAACTATTTGGTAAAGTATTGTTATTCTTTCGAAAATCAATTGACTGCCCTCGGGCATCAATCAGTGTTGGGAACGCGATGCTTTTTGGGCTGTGCAAAGTTAGTAATTTTTTTATAAACGGAGATAAAACATGGCTCTTTTTTGCGGCCAATTCAAGAAAAATTTCCTTAATCGGGCCGGTGAGGGCTGACAGCCCACGCCGTGGCGGCGTCACTGGCGTGTGAGCGTGTAGTTCAGGCTTGATGCGGCCTCCAGGTCAGGACCGGTCATGGTCAGCGTGGAGTCGCTGTCGATGAGAAAATACCTCACTTCGGCCGAGGATGTCGCTTGGTCGGCGGCGCGGTCGGTATGGTCAGGGACAAGCTTGATGTATGACATCGAGCTGTCAGTCGGTGTGGACTTGTGTACGGAAAATTCCCCCTTCGAGTTGAATGTACCGTCCGTCCGGTCGATGAACCGTTCGGTCAGCTTGTAGTCGCCTCCGTTGCCGTCGTCGTCATAATCCAGAGTCAGGGTGTATTCCACACCCGGCGCGTCGGCGGCGGGGAGGATGCCGGTGTATGTGACATCGCGGTCGGCGCGGTCACAGCTCGTTTCCGACGCGTCTCCGTGTCGGGTGCATTTCTTGTTGTCGGAACATGCGGCCACCATCAGCAGCGCCGCGGCCAGGGAGAGATAAGTCTTGAGAGTCATGTCTTCAATTGGAATGATAGGTCGTTGTTATCGGATCGGTTGATGTATAACGCCTATGGTGCCCCCAAAGTTCAGCCCCCCTGAATTGTCAAGCCGAAGTTCAGACTGCCGGGTTGTGATTTAAATAATTATCACCGTGTTTCCCGGTACGATTCCGAAGGAATCCTATATCTGAATAGCCGTGGGTTGGCGCGAGCGGAAAGCCCCTTGAGGGCGCCCCCGAGCGGTAACCCACGGTTGCGTTTCGTCAAAGATGGGATTCCGGAGGAATCTTCCTTGGTATTACCCATTGATATCGGATATCAGAAAAGATTCCTTCGGAATCGTCACGGGGTATAGCTCCCCTGCAATTATTATTCGCGATTATAAGATTTGTCCGCGATAATAAGATGAGATTTATTTCGGACGTCCACCGAAAGAGAAGCCTAATGTCAGCCCGGCGCAATTGTAGCCGGTACGGCAGACAGTGGCACAAAGTTGTCTGGTTTAAAGAGTTCATCACAGAAGTTGTATCAGGCAGCAAATGATTTAAAAAATGCTTCTTATGGTGATAATACAAAAGCAGAAGATTTGTTAGATAAGGCAAAGAATTTTGTGAGCCAGTACAACAGTGTACTTGGCACAACAAAAAATATGAACTCATATAGTATTTTACAGACGGCTGTATGGGGAACGGAACAGATGAATCTGAGTCAGGGGCTTTTGAATAAAGTTGGAATTACAATCAATGACGATAATACATTGTCTTTGGATGAGACGAAATTCAAGGCGGCAAATATGAGTGATTTGAAGGCACTGTTTTCAGGCAGCGGTTCACTTGCT
>URLF01000017.1 GCA_900548705.1 uncultured Porphyromonadaceae bacterium
CTTGCCCTGTCGTGTCTGGGCACGAAGGGTGTAAAGGAGGAAAAAATCAAATGGGCGCATATCTGGACAGCCCTTTCCGCAGGTGTTGTCCTCTTCTTTTTCAACTGGTGGCTGCTCAGCCTGCCCGTACCGTTAATGGCACGCACCGCCTTTTATATATTCACTCTTGCCGTCGGCTATCTCTGCCTGCTTGCCGCAGGTGTATGGATCTCCCGCCTTCTCAAACAGGACCTTATGGACGATGTGTTCAACACGGCCAACGAGAGCTTCATGCAGGAGACACGCCTCATGGAGAATGAGTATTCGGTGAATCTGCCTACCAAGTTTGTGTATCAGGGACGCGAATGGGACGGATGGATAAACGTGGTAAATCCGTTCCGCGCTTCGATAGTTCTCGGTACGCCCGGTTCCGGCAAGAGCTACGCGGTGGTGAACAACTACATCAAGCAACAGATTTCCAAAGGGTTCGCGCTATACCTGTATGACTACAAGTTTGATGACCTATCCATCATCGCCTACAACGAACTGCTCAAGAACCTTGACAAGTACAAGGTGAGGCCGGAGTTCTATGTGATAAATTTCGACGATCCTCGCCGCTCGCACAGGTGCAATCCTATCAATCCGCAGTTCATGGCGGATATCAGCGACGCATACGAATCGGCATACACCATACTCTTAAATCTGAACAAGACTTGGATACAGAAACAGGGAGATTTCTTCGTTGAGTCGCCGATTATCCTGCTCGCCGCTATAATATGGTACCTCCGTATATATAAGGAAGGACGCTACTGTACCTTCCCCCATGCCATCGAGTTCCTAAATAAGCCGTATGCCGACATATTCACCATTCTCACCTCATATCCCTCGCTTGAAAACTACCTGTCCCCCTTTATGGACGCATGGAAAGGGGGCGCCCAGGACCAACTTCAAGGCCAGATAGCTTCCGCGAAAATCCCACTGTCGAGGATGATTTCGCCGCAGCTGTACTGGGTTATGACAGGCGATGATTTCACGCTCGACCTGAACAATCCGCAGGCTCCCAAAATCCTCTGTGTAGGCAATAATCCGGATAGGCAAAACATATATTCGGCTGCCCTCGGACTATATAACAGCCGAATAGTAAAGCTGATAAACAAGAAAGGACAGCTCAAGAGTTCCATTATCATTGACGAACTCCCGACCATATATTTTCGCGGCATCGACAATCTCATCGCCACGGCACGCTCTAACAAGGTGGCGGTATGTCTCGGTTTCCAGGACTTCTCCCAGCTTGCACGCGACTACGGCGACAAGGAGGCGAAGGTTATCCAAAATACTGTCGGCAATATCTTCAGCGGTCAGGTTGTCGGCGAGACGGCAAAGAACCTGTCGGAACGCTTCGGAAAGATACTCCAGCAGCGTCAGTCGGTATCCATAAACCGTCAGGACACTTCCACTTCGATAAATACCCAACTCGATTTCCTTATTCCCGCATCCAAGATGGCCAATCTGTCGCAGGGTACGTTCGTCGGCAGCGTTGCCGACAACTTCGGCGAGGAGATAGACCAGAAGATCTTTCACTCGCGCATCATCGTTGACAGCGCGAGAGTGGCGGCAGAAACGAAAGCCTACAAGAAAATACCTGTAATCAATGATTTTCTGGACGAGGATGGCAACGATATCATGCAGGAACAGATTGAGAGGAACTATTCTCAGATAAAGAATGATGTCGAGCAGATAATCGCCGACGAGATGGAACGCATCAAGAACGACCCTGAATTACAGCATCTGCTCCCATCGGAGGATAACGGAGAAGCCGGGGAGAAATAAAGCCGGTGTCTATTCTATCCGCAAAGGTAGCCACACGCCTTTCGGACGGATGCAAGGCCAGGCCCTGCGGGTTTCGTGGAAAAATCTTCCGCGCCCCGTGGGGCTTGCGGTATTTTTCCCGAAAGCCTTGCACTGTCCGGCGTGTGGCTGTCATGGCGGCAAGAATAGGACACAGGCTGCTGTGCCCGATAAGGATTATGATTATGAAAAAAATCAAATACGACAATATCCCGGAATGGGCCATATATGCGCTTGAATATGGGATCAGTGAGGATACGGGCCTTGATGACGAACATCGGACTCTCGTTTCGGAATTCATAAAATCTAATTTTCCGAAAGGCTACACTATGGAAGTCATGTGGAACAATCATACCGGATTTGACCGTTATCCTGCTTTCGGAAAGCCATGCGGGACATATAGTGTGATTTTTTGGATTGACAACCAATTAAAATAGAAGATATATGAGTGTTATTTGTACAAGGTGTGGTAGCACCGATGTCGCTTGCGAGGCGATAGTCAACCCCAACGGAAACGTGTTCATGCGTTATACGGATGAGTCCTTCCTGTACGGACTGTGCTATAATTGCGGTACTTGTCCGGAGCTGACAGACCCCGATGAAGTAAAAATGGATATAGACGTATTGTATCGGGAATTCAAGTCTTATTCTGACATAGAGCCGGACTATGTGAACTGCCGGATAGTGTACAAGAATGACAGTAAAGACCTGGATATAACAATATCATTGAAGGCGGATGATAAAGCCGTAGCGATGGATGAGAGCATATTCTATCACTGCGACAGCATTTCCGATTTGAAATCCCTGGCAGAATATGGCGGTGAGGATTTCATTTTGGTGGAATGCTTCCGGTTTGGCAAATGGACTGATGAAGGTTATCTTTCAAATAATAAATGCTTATGATAACGTTACTGAAAGAATGTGCGGAATATATCCGCTCACATCCGGAGAATGGGCTGTCTAAAAAACTCCTTGATAAAATAAAACTGGAACTGTCACGCAATGACGGATATGCTATTGTCTCAACCGTGTCGCGTGAGGACATTGTATCCGTAGGATATGACGCCGATGCTGTTAGCGACGAGGATCTTGATCGGATTGCCGAAAGTATGCATGAGGATCATACGGAGTATGGCGGCTATTGGGTGGCATTAAAAGATGCTTGTGAGGATATTAAGATACCACGATTACCGAAAAATCCCAAATGAGTTTATTACAATAAAAACCTCAAGAAAACAGCGGAATCTACATTGAAGCAGGTTCCGCTGTTATAGTGTCACGAACGAATATGTTAGATAATCGTTGTACTAAGTCATAATTCAAGGCTATTTGGATCAAGCAGAAATTGTTTTAATCCTATTGTGGTTATACCATTATCATCACGGCGTAACATAATGTTGTCCTTGACTACTATGATTTTCTTAAAGGAATCAGGGACATTTTTCAAAGGACGCTCCTCCTGGGCTACTTTTTCAAAAGAAGGAAGGGCAAACGCAGATTGAATATAATACCTCTGACTTCCCTTGTTTGCAACAAAATCTATTTCTATCTGTTTACGCGCATAGGTGCCATCTGATGTCCGCTCATTAATCTCAATAACGCCCACATCAACTGAATAACCTCGCATACGTAATTCATTATAAATGACATTCTCCATTATGTGCGTTTCCTCCTGCTGGCGGAAATTCAGCCTTGCATTGCGCAAACCCAAATCCGAGAAATAATATTTTTGAGGAGTGGATATGTATTTTTTCCCTTTGATGTCATATCTCTCCGCCTTTTCCACCATGAAAGCATCAATGAAATAGTCAAGATACTGTTTTATGGTTGCTGCCGATATGCTTATGTTACCGTCGCTTTTGAATGTGTTTTCCAGTTTTCGTGGATTTGTCAGGGAGCCGATACTCGATGATATTATATCCAAAAGAATACCCATCTGGATATTGTTCTGGACTTTATTGCGCTCCACAATATCTTTAAGGTAAACCTCCCGGAATAACCGTTTAAGATACTGCGCCTTGTCTTCCGCTTTATCCAATAATACCGCATACGGCAGACCTCCGTATGTATGGTAGATGTTCCATGCGTCATCCCACGCCATATCCGGATATACGGCGCAGTATTCCGCAAAACTTAACGGACGCACATGTATTTCATCTCCCCGCCCCCTGAACTCTGTGATTATGTCTGTGGACAGGAACTTGGAATTACTGCCTGTGACATAAGTGTCAAGGTTATCTATGTGAAGAAAACTATTGAGCACATCCTCGAATTCCGCCATAAACTGTACCTCGTCTATAAGCAGGTAATACTGACCCTCATCTTTTAGCAGGCTTGTCACATATTCCAGACATACATCAGGGTCTCGCAATGATTTGTTCCGTCGGTCATCGAGTTCAATACGGATAATATGTGATTCAGGGACACCTTCTGCGATAAGATGCTCCTTGAATAATTTGAAGAGAAGAAAAGATTTGCCGCATCGCCTCATGCCGGTAATGATCTTTATCAATCCGTTATGCTTACGGGATACAAGCAGTTCTAAATATCTGTCACGAGGTATAACCATGTCATTTTATATTTTTGCGAGAATTGCAATTTTGTAAAATGTATTTCGGCGGCAAAGTTAGCTATTAAATTCGTTATATCCTAATTATCACTTAAATAAATTTCTGCATGGGCTATTTCTTCGATGTCGCTTTTTGAAATGTTGTCTGATTTAATGTTATTAACGATGAATGAGTTTTTCATCGCCTTAAATGTTCACCAATTATTATGCGTTCAATATTCTATATTTGATTGCGACCATATTAATGAATAAAGTAACAGCATGGTCGGCATCGCCGGCTAAGTCCCTTTATCAAGGTAACTCGGAGACCGAAATCCTCACGTTCAAGCCCTTCGGGTTTTCCTGCAAAAAATTCCCTGCGGTAATTTTTCTTGGAAAAAACGCTCCGGTTTCGCCCCTCCGAGTTGTAGTGTCGGTCGGGACTTAGCAAGCGATGCCGACCGATGACGCATAAAACGGTCAACTGAAAAACTGTGGTGCCGGCTTTATGGAATATTGACGGTGCCACAGACCATGCTATATTACAAGAACACACATAATCGTGCCGCCTGTTTTTTACTGACGGATAGAAGTGGGGACAAAAGCAGCTCCGCCTCTCAATTCTGCATATTACGGTCGTTTTCTCCGCCGCGCCTGTTCTCCTTTCCGCTTCTCTTTTTCGCTCCGTGATCGGCTCATTCCGACCTTTGCGTGACACCCTGCGGTGCAACGTGATGACATACGGTGCAACGTATTGTCAAGCGTTTGCAAATCAGAGTTTTATATGATTTTAGAGCCTATATTTGCAGTGGAAACATTTATTTATTCACTCTAAATACTTCAATGTATGGCAAAAAAATCAGCAAGGGCGGAACCGGATCCGCCGACACCCAAAATCACCGAGAACGAGCAGATGAGCGACATCGTTTTCATCCTTGACAAGATGGAGCTGATATTGCAGGCGGTGTCAAAACTTGACAAGGACGGGCGACATGAAACTGTCCCAGCAGACACGAAACACCGCAACTCGTTCCTGAAAATTGACCGCTATGCGGACATGTTCGAGAATTTCCTCAAGAATTTCTGGAGCCAGCTCAAAGACCCCACTCGTTTCGGCATCCTGTCGGTAAAGGACAAGCACCTTGACGACCCCGATGTAAAACAGGCGATAGAGGACATCGCCGCAGGAAAGAAAACCGAAGCGGTGGAGGAATTCCTCAAAAAATACTAGATTACCCCGAAGGGGAAACAACAAGAAAATACCAATAATCAAAATGTAGAAGAAATGGCAAAGAAACAAAAAGACCAGGAAGAAGTGCGGATGTCACCCCGTGAGGTACAGGCACAGCAGGCCGCAGCCGCCGGACAACAGCCGGAACAGCGTGCCCCGCGTTACAACGAGTCAATGATCGACTGGGAACAACTCAAATTGTTCGGCATCTCGCGCGACTATCTCGCCGAGCGCGGACTGCTCGACCAGATGCTCCGTGGCTACAAGACCAACCAGATGGTGCCCATAACCATGAACTTCGGCTCAGCCGTGCTCCGCACCGACGCGCGACTGTCGTTCCAACAGTCGGCAAACGGCCCCGTGGTACTCGCCATACACGGTATGCGTCAGAAACCGGACCTCGACCGCCCGTATTTCGGGCATATCTTCTCCGAGGAGGATAAGAAGAACCTTCTGGAAACCGGCAACATGGGGCGTGTGGTAGAACTCAAGTCACGAAGCGGCGAGATGGTACCCACCTTCATCAGTATCGACAAACTTACCAACGAAGTCGTGGCGATGAAGTCCGAGAATGTGTTCATTCCCGATGAAATCAAGGGAGTCAAACTCACCGAGCAGGAAAAGAACGACCTGAAGGAAGGGAAGGCCATATTCCTTGAAGGAATGAAGTCGCAGGCCGGCAACGACTTTGACGCCAAGGTGCAGATAAGTGCCGAACGTCGCGGCATCGAATACATCTTCGAGAACGACAGGGTGTTCAACCGTCAGGAACTCGGGGGAGTGAGACTCACCAAGCAGCAGGTTGAAGACCTGAACCTCGGCAAAGCCATCTTCGTGGAGGATATGAAGCGCAAGGACGGTGAACTGTTCTCGTCATTTGTCAAGCTTGACCCACAAAGCGGTCGTCCGGCATACACGCGCTACAATCCTGATTCTCCCGAAGGAGACCGGGAAATCTACATTCCCAAGGAAATCAACGGCGTGAAGCTAACCGGCGAAGAGCGTGATGCGTTGCGTGAAGGCCGTACAATCTTCCTTAATGACATGATCACACGCAAAGGTGAGGAATTCTCATCGTTCATCAGAGCCGACCTTGAGACTGGACGCCTCAGCTATGCAAAGACAATGGACGGCTTTGAGCAGCGCGAGCAGTTCAAGATCCCCACAGAAGTGTGGGGGCGCACGCTGACCGCCACCGAACGCGCTCAGCTTCAAGACGGCAAAGCGGTGCTTATAGACGGTCTGATAGGCTTTGACAAGCAGCCATTCGCCCAATATGTAAAAGCCAACTTCAACACTGGCCGTCTGGACTACTACAACGAAGACCCAACCCGCAAGCGCGACGCCTCGCAGCGCAATGTAGTCGCACAAGCCCAGGAACGCCGCCAGTCGCAGGGACAAGGACAGCAGAACCGCAAACCGAAGGGCCAGAGCGTCGGATGACGAAAAATAATGTGTAACGTAAAAGACCATGACAATGAATCAGGAAAACATAACTCCTTTCAATGCCGAAGACGTGGACTGGGGCGAACTGGAATCCATCGGCATACTCCGCGACGAGTTGGAGATGGCCGGCGAACTTGACACGCTCTTGCAAGGAGGGAAAACCGGTGTGATATCCCTCAGTCTCGTGTTGCTGGGCGTGGATGTCGTCCTCGACGCCACCTTGCAGCTTGTACGCAGGGACAACGGTGAACCGCTCCTTGAGATTATCGGCATCAAGCCCGCATGACAGAGTCTTATATAACCCAATGTCAAACCGCCGTTCCCTGCCTCCCTGACTATGGCGGGGAACGGCTAAATTTTTACCCAATATGATAGCAATCATAACTGAAAAGCCGAGTGTCGGGCAGGACATCGCCCGTGTTGTTGGCGCCAACATACGCAAAGAGGGTTACTGTACCGGCAACGGCTACATGGTGACATGGGCGCTCGGACACCTCGTGTCGCTCGCCATGCCTGGCGCATACGGTTACGACCGTACATCACCCGAAAACCTTCCCATGATTCCCGACCCATTCCGGCTGGTGGTGCGCCAGATCCGTACCGACCGTGGCATGGTAACTGACATCGCCGCCGCAAAGCAACTCAAGATCATCGACGATGTGTTCTCGAAATGCGACGGCATCATAGTGGCGACCGATGCCGGACGCGAAGGGGAACTCATCTTCCGCTATATCTATGAATACCTCGGCTACACCAAGCCTTTCCGCAGGCTGTGGATATCGTCGCTCACAGACGAGGCAATCCGTACCGGCATGGCGAACCTGCGTGACGGTCGTGAGTACGACAGCCTCCATGCCGCCGCAGACTGCCGTGCGAAAGCCGACTGGCTTGTGGGAATGAACGCCAGCCGCGCCCTCGCCTGCGTGTCGGGCACTTCCAACAGCTCAATCGGGCGTGTGCAGACACCCACACTGGCTATGGTGTGCACCCGTTTCCGTGAGAACCGTAATTTCGTGTCCGTCCCTTACTGGCAGTTCCATGTGACTCTCTCCAAGGACGGCAGGCTGTGCCGTTTCTTCCACAAGGATGATTTCAGGGAGAAGATACAGGCTGACGCCGCCTTTTCCCGTATCGTCCCCGGTGCCACAGGGCGTGTCACCAGGGCGGAATGCAGGCGTTCCGACCGCCAGCCTCCGCTTTTGTACGATCTCACGGCTCTTCAGAAGGACTGCAACGTGCACCACGACATGACCGCCGAGAAGACTCTGGCCGTGGCACAGTCGCTCTACGAGAAGAAACTGATATCCTATCCGCGAACCGGGAGCCGTTACATACCGCAGGATGTCATGCGAACCGTGCCGGAATTGCTGCAAAAGGTGTGCGCCATGCCGGAATTGTACACCTACGGTGCCACTTTTGACCTTTCAACGCTCAACAACCGCAGCGTAAACGACTCCAAAGTGACCGACCATCACGCTCTGATTGTCACCGGTGTCGCCCCCTCGGGCGTTTCCGGCGACGAACGTGCCGTCTATCTGATGATTGCCGGGCGTATGCTCGAAGCATTCTCGCCCCCGTGTGTCACCGAGACACACCTGACCGAAGCCGAAATCTGCGGGATGCCGTTCCGTTCCAAGTCCTCATCCGTCGTAATACCCGGCTGGCGTGCCGTGTTCGACCGCAAAGAGGACCGTGGCGAGGATGAATCCGATGACAATGCGGCTTGTGCCGCCTTTTCCGTCGGCGATATCGCGCCGGTTTCTGGGCACGGGCTGGCGCAGAGGAAGACCATGCCGCGCCCTTTGTACACCGAGGCCACCCTCCTTGCCGCAATGGAATCGTGCGGCAAGGATATCGCCGACGAGAAAGCGCGCGAAGCAGTCAGGAACATAGGCATTGGCACGCCCGCCACTCGTGCGGCCATTATCGCCACTCTGGTTAAACGCGACTATATACGTCGTTCCGGCAAGTGCATCGTGCCCACTGACAAGGGACTGGCGCTGTACGATGCCGTGAAGGATATGCTCGTGGCTGATGTAGGCATGACCGGCAGCTGGGAGAACACTCTGTTGCAGATCGAACGGCACACCCTTGAACCATCGACATTCATGAACGCCATTGTCGGCTATACGCGCAAGGCCACCACTGAGATTCTCGGAATCACCGTGCCTGTCACCCCGGTACATTCCCGCCCGTGTCCCAAATGCGGCAAGGGGAATGTCGTGATACGGGCCAAGATCGCCCGATGCGACAATACTTCCTGCGGTTTGCTGGTGTTCAGGCGATTTTTGAACAAGGAACTAACGGACAGCCATATCGAACAGTTGCTGTCATCCGGTAGGACTAAGCTTATAAAGGGATTCAAGGGAAAGAAGGGAAATTCATTCGATGCCATGCTTGTTTTCGACAGCGGCTACAATGTCACGCTCGCTTTCCCGGACAGGAAGACTTCAAGAAAGAGATAGGACAGTGAATGCCGTCATTCGGATTCGGAGGCGAAGTTCGTGGCTCGCCATTTTCCACCGTCAAGGCCGGGCCTTGCGGTACGGGCAAAAATAATCCTCGCTGCGCTCCGGTATTTTTACCCGTAGCCTTGTCTGTGGAGGCGCGCCACGGGGGAGCCTCCGAAATCCGGATGACACCGTGTCACCCCGGTAAAGATTTATAGTTATGAAAGCATCTGCACTTATCACAAGGATCACTGGCATGAGGTGGCTGTGGAAAGCAATCCTGATACTCGCTTTGGCCGCCATGTTCGGATACCTCTATACAAGGGGCGTATCACCTGTATGGGCGGCGTTGGCAATAGTCTTTTTCAGGGGATTCTTTCGATTCCTCTATAAGATTGCCTGCATCATAGTGGCGGCGGCCCTGCTGTTCGCCATAATCAGCGGTCTGATTTTCTGAAACAACGCATCATGATTTCCCATCTCAGGCATAGATTGACAAAAAACTTATATGGTTGGGCCGTCCACATGGGCGGCTCTTTGTATTTGCGGTGTGAAGTAGAAACATATATGAAGAGAATGAGGAAGAAAGGAATAGTCTGGCTGACAGACCCGAAGGAACTACCGGGCAAAATTAGCGTCCTCCTCTTTCGGACTGCAAGGCCGGGCCTTGCGGTTTCGGGAAAAATCATCCTCGCTACGCTCCGGTATTTTTCCCGAAAGCCTTGCATTACCGGAGTCGGCCGCTGTAATGCCCTTGTAGTTCATCGGGCTGCCAAGCCCGGATATTCAATAATAAATTAAAAAAGAAATGACTATGAGACAAGCTATCATGACAGCGGCACAACCGGCGGTGACAATCCCGGTGCCGAAGAAAAGAATCGTCCGGATTGAAAGACCGGAAATCAAGTTCCCGTCACGCAGGACAGGGGGACCGGTGCATATCTCCACCATCCTGGATCCTATAATGGAGATAAGCCGGCATCCTGACCGCAACAGGCTTCTCGCTGAATTCTTCAAGGGATGAGCGCAGGCAATAACCGGAAATATTCACACTAAATACGATAAGAATATGTTTTTTCAATCAATGAACCAGATGATGAACCCGAACGTGGATATCACGTTGGTCATCCGCAAGTCCGCCGACGGGCGCATGGCGGTGTCGGTGCTCCCGAAGTCAAACACACTCAAGGACGAGGCGCAGAACAGCATCGTGCCGCTGACACTTAACGGCACACCCGAAGAACTCGACTCCGGTTTCTTGCAGGTAGTGGCACGTCCTATGCAAAAAGCATCAGGACTGATCTCCAACATGGCGCAGTTCGAGGCGCAGGCCAACAAAGCGGCGTCATCGAGCAAGGGAGCTAAGGAAGCCAAGGCGAAAGAGTCCAAAGAGGACAGGGAGAAGCGCGAGAAGTATGAGAAAAATCTCAAGAAGGCGGAGGAGCATATCGCCGCCAAGAGACACAAGGAGGCTGTGGACGCGCTTACCGAGGCACGCAAGTACGCCAAACACGATGACTTGAAGTCAATCGACGAGCGGATTGATGAGCAGAAAAAGCTGGCATCACAGGGAGACCTCTTCGGAATGATGGAGGAACCCGCACAGGATCAACCGCAATCGGCACAAGTCCAGCAACCGGTGCAACAGCCCGCGACGGCGCAGGTACAGCAACCGCAGGCTCAGCCTCAGCCAATGCCGGAACCGGTGCAGCAGGTTCAACAGCCGACCGCTCAACAGCAACCGCTTCAGCAACCTGCTACGCAACAGCAAACGGTCATGCCACAGCAGGAGATGCCGGCACAAGCCGCACATCCCGCTCAACAGCCATACGGCAATCCCGGACAGGGATATGGTGGCCAGTACGTATATCCGCAACAGCCGCATGGATGGCCGCAGCAGGCACATCCCAACAATGGTTATCCGCAATATGCGCATCCAAATGGCGGGATGATGCCGCCAAACGGAGGTCACCACGGCGCATACCCTCCCAACGGACAGCAACGGTATGCGCAGCAACCGATGCCGTTCGATCATGACATGGCGGCTCATGCACCGAGAATGGCCGATCCTGACGACGCACCACCTTACCGACCGGAGGAATATGCGGAATATCCCGACTTCCCGGCATCAATGTTACAAGGAAATTATGCACAACCCCAAATGATGTAAGACTATGGCACTTGAAATCACAGGAATCAAACGCGTGTTCACTTTCAAGAAAGGGACAGCCACAATCACGCTCGACGACCCCAATCCGTCAGACAGCCCCGAAATGGTGATGGGTTTCTATTCCAACACCTATCCCGAACTGACAACCGCCACGGTACACGGTCCGACCATGAAGGACGATGCGGCGGTCTATGAGTTCAAGACCACAATCGGAACCAAAGGATAAACAATATGCCTGAAACCAAAGATTCTAAAAACAAGAAACAATGTGTACACTTGGACGAACAGCAGCAGGAACGGCTCGCAAGGCTGATAATAAGCCAGACAGAGCGAGGATTCCGGCATGGGACGGCCAGGAAGGAAATGATGACGGCGCCAAGCGGTGCCGTTGTCATTTTCTGACAACCCCGCTTCGGCCTATCGCACCGGAACATGTGCAGGCAGGAGAGGAGAACGACGGATACGAACTTGTCACGCAGGAAAACTACGAGTATCTGCGTGACTCGTATCTGCGTTATGCCGAACTTATGGAAGCCACGCCCAATCATAGACCGGGCGCGTCGCTTGGCGAAAGTATAAACAATGTATATCGTGAAATGCGCGCTTTGATAGGCGACAAGCCTAATCTTAACATAGAGGAAAATGGAGGCCGGCTCTATTTCAACCTTTGGGCATATTATGAATGGGGAAAATATATGGTGTATTATTTCCCGGTAAAATTCATTGAGGAACTGAATCCGAGGTTAAAGCGCATAGCCATCTCGTTTTTTAACGGATTGATGCACGCCAACGGTTTCTCAACCATTATGGAGGAATATGACCTGGATATTGTATTGGAGTGGATGACGGATACGCAATGCCAGACACATGAAGAGGTTGAAAAGGCCAAGGCTCTGAAATATTCCTATGATTGTGGTAGGGCGTTCAAGTTGCTGGAAACCGTCTGGAAAAAATCCTACCACAAGAATCTCAAAGCAGCCGTGGACAGGTACATGCCCCAAAACGAATTGGAGAGGTCTCTGATAAATGCCATGCAAGAAGGCATGGAGTTCATATATACGGACCGGGGGCTCATGCGCTACGCATACGACCCGTATTTTGACGAGGAATGCGACTATCCGCCCATACCGCTCGACCGTCAGATCCGTGTGTTGTATGACGCAGACGACATTGTCAGCGATGGAATACTTGACTATTTCAACTGCGAACAAAGGGAGACATACGAGATTACTCCCGTAAGGTGTATGGCATTGTCACCCCATACGGATAAACTTTTCTCTATGGGGGACAATTATCCTGAACGTTTCTTCAAGTGGGCAACCAAGTTTATTGACATAATATCATAGGTATATGGAAACAAATAAAATCACGCGCAACCTGACGGATCTTCTATATCCGGCAGCGGTTCTTATAGCATACAGGAACACGGAAGGGAACCGGGAGTCCTATTTTCTCGAACTGAGAACGATAGATGAGGGCGGCAATTTCTGCGAGGGACGACCGGTGTCCTTTGAGTTCATGAATGAGCTTTTAAAGGGTTATTCGGAATCACACTCCACAACCCCGTATGGTTCTCTGCCGGACAACCTGTTATTCAGCGACTGCCGGAAGGGATCCGAGCGGTATGTCTGGTATAATCCGCCTTGCAGACGTATGATGTTTTTCAATGAAAGTCTCGGAATCGAGAGTGCCGAATACAATATTCCGGGAGTGGTATATGATGCAGGAGGGCATGGGATGAGGATATATGCGTATCTTGACAAAAAGATTACCCCCGAAACGCCGTTGTATGCCGCACCATTCTTCAATGTCACCGGGGCAAACGTATGTCTGGGCAATGCCAAAATAGAAAAGCCGAGGAATCTTACATATTCGAGGCTGATCGAATACTGGGAAAAGAAATTCTGGCTCACGGAGTTCTCCCATCTTGGCGGTGGAAATAATCCGACAAAATCCAACCTCGTGCTGGTCACAAAGGCTGCCATGAACAAGCCTTTTGACCTTAATGAACTGAAACCGATCAATAAACTGAAATTAAAAGATATTTTGAAATGAAACGTGTACATTATATCGACAACTATCTGCTTAACCCGCAGCATCCCGTAACAGTCAATCTAATAGGTGTCGGTGGCACCGGTTCACAAGTGCTTACCAATCTTGCACGGCTGGATGTGACACTGAGGGCATTGAACCATCCCGGACTGTTTGTCACGGTATATGATCCGGACGTGGTTACGGAATCAAATATCGGAAGACAGCTTTTCAGCTTCTCTGACCTTGGGCTGAACAAGGCCCAATGCCTTGTGACAAGACTCAACCATTTCTTCGGCAATGACTGGCAGGCCGTACCGAAGATATATCCCTTAAATTTTCACGCTGCAAAGGATGAGGACATTGCCAACATAACAATTACCTGCACCGATACTATCAAGTCACGCCTTGATATGTGGAAAATACTGAAAGCCGTGCCGGACAACGATTACAGGGACTATAAGACTTCTTTATATTGGCTCGATTTCGGCAACACACAGACTTCCGGTCAGGTCGTACTCGGCACGGTTCCCGAAAAGATAAAACAGCCCAAGTCCCAGCAATACAAGACCGTCGGCTCACTGAAAGTCATCACACGTTATGTTCGGTATGCGCGTGTCAAGGAAACGGACTCCGGACCAAGCTGCTCCCTCGCCGAAGCATTGGAGAAACAGGATCTATTTATCAATTCGACATTGGCGCAGCTCGGCTGTAACCTGCTATGGAAAATGTTCCGCCACGGAATGATAGAACATCACGGACTTTACCTGAATCTTGCTACAATGAAAGTAAATCCAATTATAGTATAAATACCATAGCCTTGAAATTCGATAGGTTAATCCAAATTTTTTGCATCATGATTCCATTATTATTTTGTAACTTCGCAAAGTAAAACGATAGAAATTAATATGATAACCAACCGTGAAGAAGTGCTTGAAAACGCCCTGCGCGTTTTCGCCAAGATGAATTATGAAAAGGCAAGTCAGGTAGAAATCGGAAAAGCCTGCGGACTGACGAAAGCCGGGCTGGTGTACTATTATCCGATAAAGCTGGATCTTTTTGTTGCGGTTATAGATAAATACGTGTTCGGGATGCAGTCGGTGGCAAACAAGTTCCGGTTCAATGCTGCTACCCTGTCGGAATTTATCGAACAATATATAAAAGGTGTGGAGCATACAATGCGGAAACTCATTTCGCTTCTTGATGACGGCAGGAATCCGGCAGGATGTAGTTTTAATTTCTATTACTACCATCTTTTGATGCAGGTACGGCTCTACTATCCAAATGTGGAGAAAAAGATAGCCGGCATGTTCCAACAGGAATATGAATTCTGGAGAGAGGCCATACAATTGGCACAGGACAACGGGGAGATACGGGGCAATCTTGACATCGAGGATACAGCCATGATGTTCCGGCAGGTATTTTTCGGATTGTCATTCGAGCAATCATTTTTAAGAGGTCTTGACATACAACGGCTTGCAAGGGAATTGCGTTTCGTTTATTCGCTGTTAAAAGCCTGAAATGTTAAAAATGAGCGGTTTTGTGTTATCAACCGCTTTTTTATGCGTTAAAAACAAACCGACCGGTTTGTTTTCCAGAATATTTTTGTACCTTTGCAGCTATGAACCACTCCATTATGCTTAAAAACTGAAAATAATATGAATTATAAACTATTAATTCCGCTTGTGGCGATTGTTTGTTTGCTTTTTACAGCTTGCAACAAGGATGACATTTCACCCGGTAATCCGATGCTCTTGACGCATGAAATTCTGACGCCGGGAAGTGTAAAGTATGAAGGTAGCTCTGTAGATTGGGCCCCAAAATACTATTTCAAAGCAAACGGTAATGAGGGATTTATCGTGATGACTTGTGTGAATTTCGATGTGCTCAATCCTTTTTCGGGCGGTTCTTATACATACGATTGTGGATGGGCAACGCTCAAGGTGGGAGCCAATCAGTTGAGGATTCACTTTCCCCGTCAGGTTTCGGAAACCCCTGATACATACGAGGAGATTACAATCTCGACAAATGATGGAAAGAGAACAGCGAGGGCGATTATCTGTTTGTCCAGAATCTTTAAAGACGAAGGACAACCTGATTCCAAACCGGAAGATTTACCTGAAGCAGCTAAGTTCAAGCTGATGGCAGAATTTACTCCTTTAATGCATATTGAAAGCCCGTTGCCAGCACCTCTTGATGTGATAACGTTCAGGATAACAGACATGAACGGCCAATACAAGCCTGTTGGTTTTCCGGAGTTTTCACACTATTATGATTCTATTGTGTGGAGTGCCGATAATTTCCCTCATACTTTCAAAGTGTATGATAATAAATTTACCGAAGGAAGTGCGGTAGAGCATCTTTCCACACAATGGAGTTCGCATTTCTTCAAAAGTGGCACAATAAAGAACCATCTTAAAGGTTATCGTCATGGAAAAGTGGAATATGAGACTTCACTCCATACAACGCTTTATAATCGCGATTTCTTAGGGCTTCAATGGGGTACAATCGTCTTACAAAAGCCTGAGAATCTAACAGCCTATTGTCGATTGGATAGAGACTATGAATATAAAGTATATGACATAGTTGCAAAGAATGGTGCTCCTTATTCTCAATTTATTCCGGTGAATCATAAATTGCTATCGGATGCAGACTTTCTGCCAACTACGAAAAAGGCCATCAAGTCACTGATGGAAAACAATGTTGGCGAGGGACAAGATGGCAAAGGGAAAGAAAACCTATTCAAATGTCTGCCCGAAAAAGGAGTGACAGCCGAATGGTACTGGGAAAACAAAACCACCCGCATGTTGATGTTGCATCGACTTTATGATGATACGGGTGAGTTGGCGCAAGAAATATACTATTTGCATGTAGAACCTAAATAACAATCCTATGAGTAGTGGTGATTATCTCATTCCCGCTTTTATCGGTACAGTTGTGTCATTTTGTATAACTTCAAAAATGTTGTATCGCAAAATGTTTATTTGTTAATATGTATATGACAGGCATCTGTTCCGCACAACATCTGCAAACTGCGAATCATTAAAGTACAATGAAAAAATATCTTCAAGGAATACAATGTCTTATAATAGCAATCTGTATCATTTTAATGATAGCTTGTGAAATGAGACCTATCTCAAGATTATTTTATCTGTGCCTGATAATAGTCATGGTAACTAATTTATTTTCAGATAATAAATCTATCAAACGGAGTGGGATAATCTTAGGTCTTGTCTGCATACTTATTCTCATAATGTATTATTAAAACCCGTTGGTAGCCTATTGCTACATTAAAATCATTGATATGTTGCATTTCTGGATATGGGTCTTCGTGTTATTGGCAGGAGTTCAGGTGTGCGCCTCGACTATAGCAGACTCCGTGTATTTCCACATAAATGCCGACACGGTACGGGAGATCCGCGTGGGACAAGTGGTGGAACTGACGTATGCGCTGGTCAATGCACAGTTCGATTCGGTTTCTCCTCCGGTGTTCAACAGCAGCATTGAAGTGATAGAAGGTCCGAAGCCACATGAAGGCAGCAGCTACGCCGTTATAAACGGCGTGGAAAGCAAGAGCCATGAAAGCGGATTCCGTTATCTTGTGCAGTTCAGACAGAGCGGTGAGGTCGAACTCCCCTCCGCATCCGTAAAGGCAGGCAACCGAACATATACCACCCCGGAATGCCGTGTAACCGTACATCCTGCCGTAGTGGATATGAACAAGCTGAAATGCCGCTTGAAGGTGGGGCGGCTGGCAGGCGGTTACTCAAAATACTGTGCCACTCTTACCTGCAATGCCTGTCCCGACCAAAACCCGCCCCTGCTGTCCATCAACGGAAAAACATACCGACCTACCTGCAAGTCCTTTTCAAGTTCCAACGGCAAGGAAGAATACGTTTACGAGTATTTCTTTAACGATGACAGTTATGAAGTGTCCTGCGAGGAACTGACATTTGGCGGCAAGCCCTATTCCGTCAAGCCGAAAAAGGGCAAATTAGCCGGTGCGGACTTCCTTATTGCCATCGTGGTTTCAGGCGCATTGTTCGAGTTGGTATGGTGGCTTGCCTCCAGACGCCGCTACCGTGAGGAGAAGGATGCCCTTCTTGCCGAATTCGTGTTGGAAAAGAAGGCTCTGCCTCTGACTGTAAGCTGGGCATACACACATTATGGCGTATCGCACACGCTATTGCTTTTTTCCGTGCTGCTTCTTACCATGACGGGAGTGACGATCTATACAGGCAGCCTGTTCATGTCTGCCTTTTTCTGGCTCGGCATTGCGTTCGTGCCGCTTGCATATCTGTCTTATCGTAACCAGCGGCGCAAGTTGGATTTCCAAAGCATACCAACTACGCTGAACGAGCATGCAATCTACGACAGGATATACAATCTTTCGGTAACTTATGACTGGGATGTTGACCATTACGGTGAAGACTGCATCGTGGCGCATACCAATCCTGCCATTTGGCATCTGACATGGGGAGAGCAGATTTTCATCGTGTTCGACAAAGGGCAGGTATGGGTAAACAGTGTGAACGACCTGAACAAGCGTACTTCGCCATTCTCGTTTGGTTATGCCAAACGGAACATTCAAAGAATAAGGGACGCACTGACACATGGTGCAGCTATTAGAGATTAGGAAACACACCTGCCGGGTAACGTTTTCCACAAGAAACAACACCAACAGGTGATCTTACAAATACATTATCAACAATAAAGCGCACAAATATGTACGAAAAGTTTTTAGATAAGAACCTAAATAATATCAGGCAAGCAGTAGATGATACCTTTATTGCTAAATATGCCGATTTGTCTTATCCCGAACTGACTACTTTATGGCAAGAAGTCGGGCTGGGCAGTTATTGTGACGGGATGCTTAAAATCATAAATCCGTCCGATTATCAAGATGTGCTAAACTCTTGTTATGTCATGGAGTATGATAAATCGTTTCTGCCGTTCATGTGTACGGCTTTCGGTGATGTCTTTGCCTACGTAAAGAACCCGAAACTGAATAACTACATCGTTTATCTGAATGTCAGATACGGAACGTATTTAATACTCCCTGATAATCTTACAGTACTTCTTAATAAGATAATTTTCAATCAAAGTTTCTTGAAAGGTTGGTTTGATTTAGAAAATTATCCTGTAATACAAGAGAAACTCGGAACGCCTAACATTGATGAATGTTTCGGGTATTCCCCTCTATTGGCAATGGGTGGAAGTGAGAACTTTGAAAATATTGAGATAGTCAAGACACTTCCATACATTGATATTAGCACGCAAACAATCGGCAGATTTAAGCGGTCTGATAAACTTTGAGGTTAGAACAGGTTGATAACAACGCAGGATAACGGACAAGCCGTTCCCTGCTAACCATTATGAGCAACAAAAAGAATAGCGAACTATGATGCAATGGATAAAGAAACTGTTTGGGATAAGATGTCCCGAACAGATAACGGAAGAGTTGATAGAGCGTCTTCCTGCCGATAAGCTCTGTCGGAAATACATCGACGGAGAATTGGCAAGCGACATGGAGAGCGAAGTGTTCGACAGCATAATGTGCGCGGTGGAACTGGACGCGGAAGTCATCAACGGCGGGTTCAACCAATACTACTACAATTCCGGTGGCGAACGTGCGCAAAAAGCCGAGGACACCTTTGTCAAGCTCGGAGCTGACCGGGTCGCTGATGTCGTGAAACGAGCCAACAACCAATATGCCGCCAACCGTGATGAACTGCAATCAGCATGGGACGGAACGAAGGAAGGATTCGCCCACGGCTATAAAGAGAAGCTCTTTGATGCCTTCGATGATGAGTATTATGCCTTGATGAAGAATGACCGGCAACTCTACACGATGATAGGCACATACATCAAGCAGCATCCGCAGGAGTTTCTCACAAAAACGACTGGGTGAAATGTGCTGTTAAAATAATTATTCATATGGACATATCCCGAGTCCCGATAGTTTTAGGCTATTTGCTGATACTTATCCTGACTGTCACCATAGGCTATGCCTATTACAATGAGGAGCAGACATTAGTTTCTATGGAAACTGAGTCCCGTAATACCAATAATGTCCGCTGTGAGATTAACAGATTGAACATGCATCTAACAACATTGACAATGATGGGCGAGACAGCATTTGAATGGACTGACATGGATCGGGACAGATATCATCGCCAGAGACTCCATATCGACAGCACACTGTGTGAGTTCAGCCGGATTTTCATCTCGGATGCAGCCGAGATAGACAGCCTCCGTATTCTTCTTGAGGACAAAGAGAAGAAACTGCTCCAGCTTGCAGAAATATACCGGCGTCAAAAGGCTCTCGGCGACGAGATGGCCAATAAACTGCCCGTGATAGTTAGCCAGAGCGCCAAAGAGGAGCCAAAGAAGCCGAAGCGCAAAGGTTTCCTCGGTTTATTCGGCAAAAAGGAAGAACCAAAACCTTCTGCCACTACGACCATGCTGTACAGCTTCAACCGTGGTCTCATGGCAGAGCGCAGGGCGCAGAACGAAAGCCTTAAAGCCCATGCAGACAGCCTGTCATGGCAAAACAGGAATCTTAATGTCCGCTTGCAGAATCTGATAAGTTATCTTGACGGTAAGGCTCAGGCTGATCTCAGGCAACAGGAACTTGAGATTGCAGCTACCCGTGAAGAGTCATATCGTGATATAGGTGTACTAACCGCCATAACCCTACTGATGCTGTTCGTTTCTTATGTCATAATACACCGCGACATGAAGCGACGAGACCGGAACAAGCGCAAACTTGAGGAAAGCATACGTCAGAACCGGTCGCTGCTTGAGATGCGGAAGAAGATTATCCTCACGATATCCCATGACATACGCGGACCGCTAAACGTGATAAGCGGCAGTGCAGAACTTGCCATTGACACCCGCGACAAAAGGAAACGCGACGGCTACCTGAACAATGCACGGTACCTTTGCCGCCACGTGGTTCACCTTCTCAACAACCTGCTGGATGTTTACCGGCTCAATGAGGCGAAAGAGACCCCGAACAATGTCCCGTTCAGGCTGAACGTACTGTTTGACAGGATAGCAATCGGTGCGGCGCAGATAATCAATGACAAGGGTCTGCTGTTCAAGCACGATTACAGGAATATTGATGTGACGGTAATCGGGGACGAGGACAGGATAGAACAGATTGCCGACAACCTGCTGTCGAATGCCGTCAAGTTCACACAATCCGGTTCCGTTGGAATCGCGGCATCATACGAAGGCGGCCTGCTGGTAATGGATATCAGCGATACTGGCATCGGTATGTCGGAAGAAACAATAGACCGCATATTCAGACCGTTCGAGCGTGCCGACAACGTGGAGCATATAGAGGGGTTCGGACTCGGACTTTCCATCACCAAAGGACTGGTAACCATGCTCGATGGAACTATTGACGTGATAAGCAATGTCGGCAAAGGCACAACTTTCCATATCGCCATACCGCTTGAACTGACCGGGAATATAGAGTCTGCCAATATCCCCGAAGTAAAACCTGTCGGTGTTTTGCGTCTGCCGCATAATGTAATCGTTATAGACGATGATCCGCTCCAGCATGATATCATAAGCGAGATGCTTGAACGCAACGCTGTTTCGTGTACGGTATGCGCCACAGCCTCTGATGTGGTGAAGGCGATGCGTGAACGCGACTACGACATATTGCTCACAGACATAAATATGCCCGGCACCAATGGATTTACTATGCTTGAACTGTTGCGCAAGTCCAATATAGGTAATTCGCGGACAATCCCGGTGGTGGCAATGACAGCCAGGGACGATGACGAGAACCGACCGCTGATACAATGCGGGTTCTCCGGCTGTATATTCAAGCCTTTCTCCATGCAGGAACTGCTTGAGCGCATATCCATTATAATGGCCAAATCATTGCCGACTGGTGGAGACCGGATTGACTTTTCCCCACTTATTGCAAATGTTGCCAATCCCGTAGTCATATTGAAAGGACTTGAGGAATCAACATACAACGACATCGCAGAACTGAAAGAGTCTGCCGCTAAAGGTGACAAAAAAGCCATCTCATACGTTTTGCACAGGATTAAGCCGGTATGGGAATTGCTCGGAATAGAAAGTAGGCTGCAACCGTTAAGAAATTCTGTCAAGAAACGGAGTGCAACCACGGCTGATATTGAAAGCCTTGTGGCAGATGTGATTTCGGCAATGGAGAATCTGATTGAGAATATAAACGAAGAACTGGAAACAATAAAGGATGAAGAGCAGGCTACTGATAGTTGAGGACAACGTAACTCTATCGCAGATGCAGAAGGACTGGCTGACTCGCGAGGGATATGAGGTTACGACCGCAATAGATGCAGTCGTGGCTCGCAGGCATTTACGCAAAACGGATTTTGACCTTTTGCTCTCGGATGTGCGGCTGCCCGAAGGGGATGGACTGTCATTGCTTGCTTGGCTGAAGAAAGAGAAGCCGGGAATTCCTGTTGTCATAATGACGGAATATGCCTCGTATCCCGATGCCGTCAAAGCCATAAAGATGGGCGCGAATGACTATCTGCCTAAACCAGTACACAGGGAGCGCCTGTTTGAGATTGTGAAGGAACTGGTGCATCCGGCTGTGACCATACAGCATTCGCTCGAACGGCTTTTCAAGCGAGACAGCGCGAAGGCGCATGAGGCTTTGCATCTGGCCGAGCTTGTGGCTCCGGCCGACATATCGGTGCTGATTCTCGGCGCCAACGGAACCGGCAAGGAGTCCATAGCACGTACCATTCATTTCAACAGTCCACGGAAAGACGAGCCGTTTGTCGCAGTGAACTGTGGCGCCATACCGCCGGAACTTATTGCCTCCATGTTCTTCGGCCATGTCAAGGGTTCTTTTACCGGTGCGGATTCCGACAGAAAAGGATATTTCGACGCGGCGAAAGGGGGCACACTGTTCCTTGACGAGATTGGCACTCTACCTTATCACACTCAATCCTCGTTATTAAGGGTTTTACAGGAGAATGTATATATGCCGGTCGGAGGAAACACCGAACGCCGTGCCGATGTGCGCATAGTTGCGGCCACCAACGAGGATATGGAGAAATCCATCGCCGAAGGTCGTTTTCGCGAGGATCTTTATCACCGCCTTTGCGAGTTCGAGATACACCAGCCATCATTGGCGGAATGTCCCGAAGATATCCTCCCGTTGGCCGAGTTCTTCCGCAAGAAGTTCTCTGATGAGCTTCACAAGGAGACATCCGGGTTCAGCGCAGATGCCGAGCGGCTTATGCTGGCACACTCATGGAGCGGCAACATACGCGAGCTTCAAAACCGTGTGCGCCGGGCAGTTCTTATTTCCAAAGCACCTGTTATCGCGGCATCGGATTTGAATATCCGTAAATCCACAAGTGATAATGTCACAAAAGTCGTTCCCGATTTACGCCCGATTAAAGATGACGAAGCTGAAAAGCAACTGATCATCCGCACCTTGGAATCATGCAACGGCAACAAGACAAAGGCGGCGAAAATGCTTAACATCAATCCTACGACATTATACCGCAAGATGAACAAATACGGTATAAAGTAACATTTATGCCCTGACAGACAGCCCTTCTCGCTACTTTTTTGTAACTTTGGGGCGTGAAATAGAAAAATACAGGTAGGCGTGTTCCAATATGCCTGCCTTTACATACATAAGTTCGCAAGAGTCTCAGACAGAAATCTGGCAGTTGATGTTTAAGGAGAATCATTGCGTAATACTTATGCTGTGCGTACCGCATAGCGTGGTGTTGCGTATTCTCCTTACGGTTTTGCCAGAACCGCTGTCTGAGTGCGTGGACATCGCGCTTTTTCTTTTGCAATGTAACAGAGAAATGAAACGACATGGCAACGGTACGCATCATAACGGCAATGACTATCGACGGTTTCCTCCCGGATGCCGACAATCTCTTGATGCGTTGGCTTATGACCGATGCCAAAGGGTTCCGGCGCTGGCATGACATAGGCACATACACCCTCCAAGCGGATTATCCGGTCCTTGATCTTGTATGTGACAAGGACAGCACCGCCAAATCCTGCATATACACCGTTGAAGTGTCGGATTTGGACGGGATGGAGCTTATGACGCGGCTCTTCCGTTACAATATAATAGACGAACTGGTAATCCATATTTTGCCTGAGATTGCAGGAACAGGAACCCATATCTTTCAAAACGGCGTGCCGTCAGGGTGGACATTAAGCAAATCCACCCGGTTAAAGAACGGGATTTGCCGAAACATCTACCGGCGCAAAGCGCGATAATCTCGCAATAGACTATTGCATACCGCTGGAAAGTCTTGCATTTTGCAAGACCTCTGATTTCCATTATTTTACGCTTGAATATTTTTATCACGCTGATATTCTGATGAATATCGGTGTCTTGTCATGCCTTTTGGTGGCGGTGGCACGGCATTAGCCGATATATGTAGTATAACCGATTGCGCAACACGGTGTAGAACAAACCAATTCATTTACATCAAAAAAATCAGCTATGCTATATAATGAAACAGTGCATAAGATGTTTACCTCGCTCATGGAACGCTTCGACAAGATGGAGCGGGCGTTCGAGCGTATGAACAAACTCAAAGATTGTCTGGACGGTGACACGCTGCTCGACAACTATGACCTGTGCCGGTTGCTCGGCGTCACCAAGCGCACCCTTGCGAGATACCGACAGAAGAAGCTCATCCGCTATTACATGATAGACGGGCGTACCTACTACAAGGCATCCGAGATACAGGAATTCCTACAGATGAAAGGGAAGTCGCTACCTGCCGCCGTGAGCCGCTGAAACATATCGTAAAATCTAAAAAAAACGTAACATCATGGAAATAATAAGCATGGACATCAGAACTTTCGACGCCCTGTTCTCCAGAATCAGGGAAATCGAGGAAAAATCAGAACTGTTAAGCCGGAAACACGAGGACATCGGCCTTAAGAAATGGCTCGACAACGAGGATGTGTGCAACATACTCGGAATCTCCAAACGCACATTGCAGACCTATCGCGACAAAGGCATATTGCCGTTCAGCCGTATAAGGAACAAACTCTTCTACCGTCCGGAGGATGTCGAAAAGCTGCTCCAATCATCGTATCACCCAAACACATCACAACTATGAGCCATTATTTTATCGACAGGCAGGATCCGCGTGTGGCGGACCTGTTGCGCCGCCTCGGAAACATCGGGCAGGCGCTCGGACAAGTTGAATCGGTCGCACGTCCCATGTTCAAGGGGGACAGGTTCCTCACTGACGAGGAGCTGTCGCGCCTGCTGAAAGTGAGCCGGCGCACCTTGCAGGAATACCGCACCGCTCGTCTTATCCCTTACTACATTGTACAGGGGAAGGCCCTGTACCGGGAATCCGAGATACAGAGCCTTCTTGAAAAGGCGCACCGGAAATGCGTGGAGGAACAGAAGTGGCTGTAAGAGCCACTGAATTCCGCAATATGCACCACTATCAGACATAGGCGGGAACGGTCTGCAATCACAGGCCGTCTCCCGTCTTGTTCCTGAAATTATATTTTCTTCTCTTTTCCATTGCCTTATCCATGCTTTCGTCAATCAAGGTTATTTCAGAACCTGATGCCTGCATACGCAGACGCTTCATGTCCTCATCCACCTTGCGATCAGTCACCTGAGCGTATATCTGGGTCGTGCTCTTGTGCCCCATCATGCGGCTTACGGTCTCAATGGGCACGCCCATCGACAGGGTGATATGCGTTCCGAAATTATGCCTCGCCTTGTGAAAGGTAAGGTAAAATCCATATTCCTCACCAAGTTGTCTGGTCAACCTTATCAAGTGGTTCCTGCAATATAGATTAAAAATCTTCCCGTTTTGGCGCTCATTCTTGTATTTCTCCATTATTCGCATGGGGATGTCAAGCATGCGTATTGCAGAACGGCTGCCGGTCTTCTGCCTGTTGACATGTATCCACCATGTGCCGTCCGGAGCCTGGGATATGTCATCCTCCGACAACTGTTTGAGATCCGCATATGCAAGGCCGGTGAATGTCGAGAAGATGAACCAGTCGCGTACCCTTTGGAGATTGGGGGCGTCTATCTGTTTTTCCATGAGCAGTTTCAGGTCGTCAAGCCTCATGTGGCGGCTCTTGCGCCGAGGCAACGGCGGATGAAGCCTCGCATATGGGTCACGGCGGAGTGTTCCCTGACTGACGGCTCGCATCGTCATTTTCTTCAAACGGTACAGGTGTTCGTGGACTGACTTTGGTTTTAGCCCACGGTCTGCGCCGAGAAACACCTCAAAGTCGTCATAGAAAGCCCTGTCAAGAGCGCGGAGCAGAATATCCTCCATATCCCGTTTCCCTGTTACAAACGCCGACAGATGCCGATAGGAGTTGAGATAGCTTTCATATGATTCCTTAGTGCGGTCTACTCCCACACGCTTGTGGAACTCCTCGTTATGCTCACGGAAAAGGGCCAGAAGGGTTGAAGGCTTGCGTCCGATGCCCTTCATGGCGTTCTTCACAAGCTCAGCGGTGACGAAACCAAGACTGCGCCTTATATCCTCATAATGTTCGTTTATTTCGGCTGTCAGCGAGTCTATGGCGCGGTTCACGGTCACGGCATTGGCGCTGCGCCCGTCGGCACGTCCTTTTTCGGGATTCCAGATATCAGGATTCACAGACACCTTCGTTCCTATCTGCTCCCATTCGGCGTCTATGCTGACCTTGCACAGAAGCTGGCATGTCCCGTCCTTGCGGACCTTTGTTCGGTTGATATAAAAGAGTATGGCTAATGTGCTGCGCCGTTTGGGTGTATTGTTGTCCTTATCATTTTTCATGACTCTGTGAGTTTTTGGTTTATTAAATGGCGACAGTGAAGCGTGACGCTATCCGGCTGTCAAGGTTCTGTGTGTCCGTGCCGATTTTGTCATCGGTCACTTTCGCGTAGATCTGCGTCGTGGTAATCCGGTTATGGCCCAGCATACGGCTGACGGTCTCAAGCGGCACGCCATGTGCAAGCGTGATTTCGGTGGCGTAGGTATGTCGGCCGCAGTGATAGACCAGTCTGCGCTCTATGCCGCATATCTTGGCAATCCTTTTTAAGTAAGCGTTCAGAGTGGAGTTGCTGTACATCGGCAGGAGTTTCCCTTCCGGTGCCATTCCCCGGTATTTCTCGATAATCCTCAACGGTAGTTCAAGCAACGGTATCTCATATTCCATCTTCGTCTTTTTACGCGAGGATTTTATCCAAACCGTACCGTCCTCGGCAGTTTCAAGATTATCTTCCGTCAGAAGACACATATCGCCGTATGGAATGCCTGTATAGCAGGAGAACAGGAAGAGGTCGCGGACATGGTACAGGCGGCTGTCATGGAGCGGTGTCGTCATAATCCGGTGGAGTTCCTCCGAAGTAAGAAACTTCTGCTCACGCTGCGGCTTTTCCGCCTCATATCCGGCAAAAGGATCTGCGGTTATGATGCCGTCGGTGATAGCCTCCGACACTATCATCTTCAACCGTGTCGTATGGAATTTCACGGAGGATATAGCGAGCCGACGCTGTGTACGCAGGTAGATGTCATACTTGTCTATGAAGGAACGATCGATAGCCGTAAACGGAATGTCCGACAACTTATATTCCGTTTCCAGAAATGTTGCCAGGCATTTGTATGTGTAACGGTAGGATTTCAAAGTGCCATGAACCCGGTTCACACCGACACGCTTTGCGAAGTTCTCTATGAACGTGCTGAAATATCCCATCAGCGTTTCCTGTCCGAAAGCCATACCCTGTATCTGGCACTTCACATCATCAGCAGTCACGCCCATGCGGACAGCCGACAGCTCCTGATAGACGGAAAGTGCGCTTGCCCTGATTTCGTCAAGCCGGCGGTTGATTTCCCTCGACGCGGCGCTCTTGCCCGTTGCACGACCGAGCATCCATGCCTTAGGCGATGCCGAGAGCTTCGCGCTGAAAGCCGCCTCCGAGTATCTGCCTACGTTTATGCGCCCCATCACCGGGCACAGTCCGTCATCCGACATCTCGCTCTTTTTAAGGTAGAACGAAACCTTTAATCCGCTCTTTGTCATAACTCTATTCTTTGTTTGCAAAATTAACTGATATAGAGTCATTTGTAGGTATGCAAAACGTAGCGGAACCACGAATAGGAATCACAGATGCCATCCCGGAGCCTATATTTCTTCGCAATGCCGGTAAAAATCGCTAAATTTGCAGTAGCAAAGATGCCTGACAAGCGGGTTCTGTGGCATAAGACAGGGATAATCATCCATCGGCAAAACCGTCTTCAAGACCGGAATTCCGGACAGGAAAAAGGCAACGGATAGGTAGCGATTCAATCTCCTAACCCTTCCAAAAACCGAATTTTCCGCCGAAAGCACCCTTCGGACGAACAACGCCGATCTCTCCTAACTCTCAACACATTACTTTATTCCCCATTTATTGCCATAGTCTCGCGAATTCTTCGTATTTTTGTAACCAGAACTGCTGTTAATTTTTTAGCGTATGAATGACCGCCATAGAATCCGGGCCGAATGGCATAAATATGAAGATGGCGTGTATTTTGTCACGATTGCAACAAAAGGGCATATTTGTAATCTTGGAAAAATAGAGGAGAAAAAGATGATGTTGACAGAAATCGGCAAGATTGTCGACAAGATTATTTTGGAAGCTCCATCAAGATATCCGTGGATGGAATTGTGGAATTATGTGATAATGCCAAATCATATCCATATGGTGGTAAACATTTCACGCCGTCAAAATGACGGTATTTCAAAAGACAGCCCTCTGGGTTGCCTGCGTTCTTCCAATCATGGAAGCTCTTGTGAGTTTTTTCATCATAATTCCCCTCTCGCGGTAGCTGTAAATCACATTAAGGGAGCCGTTACAAAATTTGCGCGAAAATCAGGATATGGATTTGAATGGCAACCGCGGTATCATGAACACATAATACGAAATTCGTGTGATTATGTCAACATTATGGAATATATCGACCGTAATGTTGATAATTGGATTTCAGATTGTTTTTGTAAGAAATGAATTGATGATGCGGACGCGCCGCGGCGCGTCCCTACATGAGGGGTATGGATATTTATAGATAATTGCGCGGGGTCAGGCTTTGATGGAGTCGGCGAAGAGGGTGCGGTTGGTGAGGGAGCGGCCGAGGGTCAACTCGTCGGTGTACTCGATTTCGTTGCCGAGGGCTACGCCACGGGCGAGTTGGGTGATTTTGACTCCGGAATATGGGGAGAGACGGCGGTAAATATAGTAACCTGTGGTGTCTCCCTCCATTGTCGCCCCCAGGGCAAGAATTACCTCCTCGATGCCTCCTTCGGCCACACGGGCAATCAGGGAGTCTATCTCAAGCTGGTCGGGACTGACACCGTCGATAGGGGAGATTACCCCTCCGAGTACATGGTAGAGACCGTTGAACTGGCCGGTGCTTTCGAGAATCATCACATCCTTGACTGTCTCGACCACACAGATTGTCGCACGGTCACGGCGCTGGTCGGCGCAGATGGGACACAACTCCGTCTCCGAGATGTTATGGCAGACCTTGCAGTAGGTTATCCCCTTGCGCATGTCGATGATGGCGTTGCCGAGGGCATTGGCTGTCCCTTCATCCTGGCGGAGAAGGTGGAGGGCAAGGCGCAAGGCGGTCTTGCGTCCTATTCCCGGCAGGCGGGAGATTTCGGTGACGCAGTTTTCAAGCAGTGTCGATTCGAATTCCTGTCTCATATCAATGTCTCGATGGCGTAGTTGGCTGAAAGAGCTGCAAAGTTACGGGATTTGTCGGGATTTTTGGCGGTAGATGTTGAAAAAAAATGTAACTTTGCACCCGTAAAAATTCCTGACTGTTAGCAAATGGAAATAATAAGAAGTGTCAGCGGCCTCAAAGAAGCTGTGGCCCGCTTCAAGGCCGAGGGCTGTTCGGTGGGGCTTGTCCCCACGATGGGTGCCCTCCATGCCGGACATATCTCACTGGTCGACCGCGCGCGCCGAGAGAACGGGGCGGTGGTGGTCAGTGTCTTCGTGAATCCCACCCAGTTCAACAACGCTGCCGACTTGGCCACATATCCCCGCACCGAGGAGGCTGATTGCGCCAAACTCCGCGAAGCCGGTGTCGACATCGCTTTCATACCTACCGTGGAGGAGATGTATCCTCAGGAAGACACCCGTGTCTTCGACCTCGGAGAGGTGGCCGCTGTCATGGAGGGACCGATGCGTCCCGGCCATTTCAACGGTGTCGCCCAGGTGGTCAGCAAGCTTTTCAGTTTTGTCGAGCCTGACCGCGCATATTTCGGCGAGAAGGATTTTCAGCAGATTGCCGTAATACGCCGGATGGTGGAACTGGAGAAATTCCCGATTGAAATCATCGACTGCCCCATCTGCCGCGAGGATGACGGACTTGCCCTGAGCAGCCGTAATGTGAGACTCACCCCTGAGAACCGCGCCGTGGCTCCGGCCATCCACCGCATCCTCAAAAAAAGCGTCGAATGGGCCCGTGACCACAGTCTCGACGACACGCGCCGCCTGGTGATTGATGAGCTGAACGCCTATCCCCAGATGGAGGTGGAGTATTATGAAATCGTCGATCCGCTGACCATGCAGCCGCTCAAGGAATGGTCTACTCCCCATAACGGCAACGCCGTCGGGTGTATCACCTGCTATTGCGGTGATGTGCGCCTGATCGACAACATCAAATATGAACGTTGACATGAATGTTGAAATACTGAAATCGAAAATCCACCGGGTCACCGTCACTGAGGCGAACCTTGACTATATCGGGAGCATCACCATCGACGAGGACCTTATGGACGCGGCGAACATCCTTCCCGGCGAACATGTCTATATCGTGGACAACAACAACGGAGAGCGCCTGGAGACATATGCCATCCCCGGCGAACGCGGTTCGGGTGTGATATGCCTCAACGGGGCAGCCGCCCGAAAGGTGCAGCCCGGCGACATCGTGATCATCATGGCCTACGCCTCGATGCCCTATGAGGAAGCCCGTGGTTTCAAGCCCTCGATTGTTTTCCCCGAGACAGCCACCAACAGGCTTGTCTGACGTTTTTGAAGTTTAAAGGAAAATCCCTCCCCGACATATGTTTGAGAATCTTAGCGAGAAACTTGAAAGAAGTTTCAAAATACTGAAAGGCCAAGGTAAGATTACCGAAATCAATGTGGCCGAAACCCTCAAGGATGTGCGTCGCGCCCTCCTTGATGCCGACGTCAACTACAAGGTGGCCAAGAGCTTCACCGACACGGTGAAACAGAAGGCTCTGGGCCAGAACGTGATAAACGCCATCAAGCCCCAGGAGCTGATGGTCAAGATTGTACATGACGAGCTGGCCACCCTGATGGGAGGCGAGACCGCCCAGGTCAATCTGTCAGGCAATCCGACAGTCATACTGATGTCGGGTCTCCAGGGTTCGGGTAAGACCACATTCTCCGGCAAGCTCGCCCGCAAGTTCAAGAGCGAGAAAGGGAAACGTCCGCTGCTTGTCGCATGCGACGTCTACCGTCCCGCCGCCATCGAGCAGCTGAAGGTGCTGGCCTCGCAGATTGAGGTTCCCGTCTACACCGAGGAGGGGAACAAGAACCCCGTCGAGATTGCCAAGAACGCCATCGCGTATGCCAAGCAGAACCATCTCGACCTGGTGATTGTCGATACCGCCGGCCGTCTGGCTGTCGATGAGCAGATGATGGATGAGATTGAGGCCATCAAGAACGCCATCAAGCCTCAGGAGACCCTTTTCGTGGTCGACTCGATGACCGGTCAGGATGCAGTGAACACCGCCAAGGAGTTCAACGACCGTCTCGATTTCGACGGCGTGGTGCTGACCAAGCTCGACGGTGACACCCGTGGCGGTGCGGCCCTTTCTATCCGTACCGTCGTGACCAAGCCCATCAAGTTTGTCGGTACCGGCGAGAAGCTCGATGCGCTCGACCTGTTCCACCCCTCCCGTATGGCCGACCGTATCCTCGGTATGGGTGACATCGTGTCACTCGTCGAGAAGGCCCAGGCTCAGTTCGACGAGAAGCAGGCTCTTGAAATCCAGCGCAAACTGGCCCGCAACCAGTTCAACTTCAACGACTTCCTTGCCCAGATTCAGCAAATCAAGAAGATGGGTAACCTCAAAGACCTCGCTTCGATGATTCCCGGTCTCGGAAAGGCCATCAAGGATGTCGACATCGATGACAACGCCTTCAAGAGCATCGAGGCTATCATCAGCTCGATGACGGCCAAGGAGCGCACCAATCCCGAAATCATCAACGGTAGCCGCCGCAAGCGTATCGCCGCCGGTTCCGGCACCTCTCTCCAGGAGGTCAACCGACTTCTGACCCAGTTTGAGCAGACCCGCAAGATGATGAAGGCCGCCACGGCGATGAAGAACCCTATGAAGATGATGCGAGCCATGCGTGGCCGCCGGTAAACAATATCAAGCCCAACCGAATTAAGCCCCAACCGATGATAAAGATTGACGGAAAAGAGACGGCCGCCAAAATCAAGGCCGAGATAGCCGCCGAGGTTGCCGAAATGGTGGCCCGTGGAGAGAAACGTCCCCATCTGGCCGCTATTCTTGTCGGCCACGACGGCGGCAGTGAGACCTATGTCGCCTCCAAGGTGAAAGCCTGTGAGGAATGCGGATTCAAGTCCACCCTCATCCGCTTTGAGGATGACATCGACGAGGCCACCCTCCTTGATGCCGTAGACAATCTCAACCGCGACGAGGATGTTGACGGTTTCATCGTCCAGCTCCCCTTGCCTAAGCATATCTCGGAGCAGAAGGTCATCGAGGCCATAGATTACCGCAAGGATGTCGACGGTTTCCATCCCATCAATGTCGGCCGTCAGTCAATCGGGCTTCCCTGTTTCCACAGCGCGACCCCTGCCGGAATCCTTACGCTGCTCGAACGTTACGAGATTCCGACAAAGGGGGCGAATTGCGTTGTCCTCGGCCGAAGCAACATCGTAGGCAAACCTGTCGCCACTCTGATGATGCAGAAGGGTTATCCCGGGGATGCCACCGTGACCGTATGTCACCGCGCCACCCGCGACCTCAAGGAAATCTGCCGCAAGGCCGACATAATAATCGCCGCTATGGGTGTGCCCGGATTCGTTACCGCTGATATGGTAAAGGATGGAGCCACCGTGATAGATGTCGGCACCACCCGTGTGCCTGACGCGACACGCAAGAGCGGTTTCCGTCTGCGCGGCGATGTGGAGTTCGATGAGGTCGCTCCCAAATGCGCCTATATCACTCCCGTTCCCGGAGGTGTCGGCCCGATGACAATCGTGTCGTTGATGCGCAACACTCTCCTCGCCGGAAAGAAAGCCATCTACAAGTAAGCCACATTTACTATTGAGTTACGGCCTTGTGTCTGAGGCCTGAGGGATACCATGAACAGCCTTGTGGCGGCAGCGGCGGCTTTTGTCCTCTCCCTAGCGTCTGCAGGGGAGATTGACCTTGTGTTTGCCGGGGATGCCATGATGCACACCGGCCAGCTTGAGGCGGCAAAACGTGGAGAGAAAGGATATGACTACTCATATTGCTTCTCGGCGATTGCCCCTTATGTCCGTGAGGCTGATTACGCGATAGTCAACCTTGAGACCCCGGTGGCCAAAGGGCAATGTTCGGGTTACCCCCAGTTCAACGCGCCGGTAAGTTACGTCGAGGCTCTCGCGGATGCGGGTTTCGACCTGTTCCTGACAGCCAACAACCATACCCTTGACCGTCGTGACCGGGGACTGAAACAGACCGTGGGCGTGCTTGATTCTCTCGGGCTTACCCATATAGGGACATATGCCGACTCGGCCGAGCGTGAGAGCCGTATGCCGTTGGTTGTTGATGTCAGCGGCTTCAAAATCGGATTCGTCAATTACACCTACGGTACTAATGGTTTCACCGTAACCGGCGACGCGGTCGTGGATTACATCTCACCGGATATCATCCGGCAGGATATAGCCAAGGCCCGCAATGCCGGGGCTGAAATCATTGTGGCCGCCATGCACTGGGGGGAGGAATATACACTGACCCCGGTCAGGTATGAGAGACAGTGGGCGCGTTTCCTCGAGGATGAAGGAGTGGATATAATCATGGGAGGGCATCCACATGTTATCCAGCCCATGGAGCTGCGTGAAGGCTCAGCTTCCCGCAAGCCGATGTTCCTTGCCTATTCCCACGGAAATTTCATATCCAATATGATGACCCGCGACACCCGTGGAGGCCTTATGACCCGTGTCACGATAGCCCGCGACAGTGTCGGAAACGCATATGTCAAGGATGCGGCATATAAGCTCATATTCACCGTTCCGCCGGTAAACGGAGCTTTCAAACCATCTCCATCCGCCGGGATGGCTCCGGTAGGGGAGCGGTATGGATTCGCCAGGGAGAATTACATAGTGATGCCTGTCGATTCTGTGCCCGAGGCATGGAAAGGACGTGCCCGCGATTTCGCCCGTGCCGCCAGGGAGCTGTTCCGGGCTTCAAATGTCGGTGAGGTCGCCGAAGAATGAAGAAAAATCCCCGCCGATGTAAAAAATATGGCCTGAACGCTTGCGGAATCAAAAAATTGTTGTACCTTTGCACCGTCTTAAGGAACAAACGGATTCAGCGTTACTCCGAAAGATAACAAATGGTGAGATTAGCTCAGTTGGTTAGAGCGTCGGATTGTGGTTCCGAAGGTCGTGGGTTCGAGACCCACATTTCACCCTGAAGGCTGTCAGGATTCCTGAAAATAGCCGCCAAAATAGAAAGACATCCAATCGGATGTCTTTTTTTATTGTGATTTTTTTGGCGGATTGCAACCAAACATCTATTTTTGCAGTCAAAGAGTAAAAGCAAAACAGATTATGAATCCCAATCAACCATACCAGTCCGACCAGCAGCCTGGTCAGGGCTACCAGCAACAGCAGGGCTACGGCCAGCAGAATTACAACCAGGGTTACAACCAGCAGCAAGGCTATCAGCAGCAGGGTTACCAGCAGCAGGGCTACCAAGGCTATAACCAAGGTTATCAACAACAAGGCTATCAGCAACGTCCCTATCAGCAGCCGATGCGTCCTTATGTTGAGACGACATCAAATAATGCCTTCAATTGTGGCCCTGAGGGTAAATGCCGTGGTGTCTACGCCATCTTCGCCTTGATGTTAGGCTCAATAGGCCTCCATTATTTTTACATCAACAAGGTCGGCGCGGGAATCCTCACTATACTGCTCGTCTGCATCACCTGCGGCGCGTGGGCTATCCTTCCCATCATCCAGGGCATCCTCGCCTTCTGGACAATGACGAACGAGGAGTTCGACCGCAAGTTTGTCGCAACCAATTCCTTCTTCCCCTTCTTCTGACGGAAGGCGGAATCTGTCTGCAGGACTCCGATTCTCTCCGGATACGAATAAGAATCGAATAAGAATAATGACAGGGACATCCATTCCGGATGTCCCTGTCGCATTTTGTGTAAACGGAATACCATGAGCGGGGGCACATAGATGATTAATTATATTTGATTGCCATATACATATTTTTGAAAAAATAATATTACTGTCCGCTAAACTTTATAGAGCAGCATAAAAATTAGGGCTGATTCCATT
>URLF01000018.1 GCA_900548705.1 uncultured Porphyromonadaceae bacterium
CTACTTATCAGAAAGTTGGACTCACTGCTTTATGGTTTAGCGGACAGTAATAATTAAATTTATAGAACATCATCTTTGTCATGCTGCGTTCGCTTACCCGGCATCCGGTTATGAAAATGCCGACATTGTGATTGTCGATGCCGTAGGTGAATGGGCCACTACTTCAATTATGAAGGCTGATCGTGCAAAAATCGAGGTCCTTGCTGAACAACGTTTCCCCGATTCAATCGGGTTACTCTACTCCTCGTTTACTCAATTTATTGGATTTAAGGTCAACTCTGATGAATACAAGGTCATGGGATTGGCACCGTATGGAGAGAAAGATTCTCCTCAGACGCAAAAATATATAAAACTGATTAAAGATAAAATTATTCAGAACGACAGTATCTTCCCGCAGTTAAATTTGTCATATTTCAGTTTCCAGTATGGAGACCGAATGATTCGAGAAAAGAAATGGGAACAGCTTTTTGGAATACCCATGCGACAGCCAACGGGTGAGTTAGAACAGTCACATAAGAATCTTGCCTTGGCTATCCAGATTGTAACAGAAGATATTTTACAAAAAATACTCGAATACGTGAAAGCTAACAGCGGTTCGGACTACCTCTGTATCTGTGGCGGTGTAGCTCTCAACTGCGCCGCTAACGGGGCAATGTTACGCAAAGATATTTATAGCAATATATACGTTCCATTCGCTCCTGGAGATTGTGGCTGTTCGATTGGGGCTGCTCTGGCTTATTCCATCCTAATTAATGGCAAAACAAAATATCAAATTTCGCCATATCTTGGGCCCGAATATCCGGATAACGAGATAGAAAAGTATTTAATAGAAAGCGACTTAAACTATTCAATTTGTGACGATGAGCAAGACCTTTGTTGCCGCACAGCTCAACTGATTGCAGATGGATCTATTATTGTATGGTTTCAGGGACGTATGGAATTAGGTCCACGGGCATTGGGAAACCGAAGCATTTTAGCTGATGCACGAAATCCAGAAATGAAGGATATGGTCAACAGCAGAATAAAGTTTCGAGAAGCATTCCGCCCTTTTGCACCGAGCGTAATGGAAGAATATGCAGACTCCTATTTCGCAGGTTGTATCAAATCACCTTATATGATGTTCACCTACCCGGTTACAACAAAGATTTTACCGGCTACAACACATATTGATGAAACGTCGAGAGTTCAAACAGTATCTGAAACAGACAATCCTAAATACTATAAACTTCTGAAAACGTTTAAGGCTCTGACTGGATGTCCCGCTATTCTCAATACAAGCTTTAATGTTATGGGAGAACCTATTGTACGTACGCCTTCAGATGCAATAGCGACATTTAAGAAAAGCGGCTTGGATTATCTGGTAATCGGCAATTTTATCGTTAAGAAATAATATGGAGTTCTTAAAAGAAATATTCAGTTTTATCGTGCAAACCAAGAAATGGTGGCTTGCTCCATTACTTTTTATCCTACTGATAGTTGGGCTACTGGTTTTATTTGCAGACAGTGCCGTCGCACCATTTATCTATTCCTTGTTTTGACATGAAAAAGATACTGATTACATTTCAATATATCGGTAAAATGATAAGTAAACTCATTGTAGCCCTGTGTTTGCTTTTCATATACCTTATCGTTATTGCACCATACTCTCTATTTATTCGATTCAACCATAGTCCTATCTATAGGAATAGAATATATAATGCTTCAGACTTGGATCGAATGTTCTGAAAGCAATATCCTCCTAAATTAACTATTAGTAAGTCGCCTCACTCTGAATATTCTCAAAAGCATCCAATGCTTCTTGAAGCTCATAGCTCCAATTGAAATAGCTTATGGCTTCATATCCATCTGAAGCCTCAGACTGTATTACATCAAATTTAGATTCATATTCTGATATGGTATTATTTGCATCATCAAGTTCAGATTCCAATTCAGAGACACGATTCTCAAGATCAGAAATTTCTCTCTCATATTCTTCATTATTACAGTTGCAAGAATATAAGAGCATGCTCAGGGCAAGAATAAAACTTGCACAAAAATACTTCATTATAAGGCGCATAAAGCTAAACTTAAGAATTATTTAAAGACCTTGACGGGGCCGAATAGGTTGCCGTGTTTCAGCTGTTTACGGTACCAGAGATAGAATTTGATGCAGAAAGCGGTTATCACTATCGTCGCTACCAGATTCCACCACTCGATGGACCCGTCTATAACACGAATAGCCCTGTCTATAATATAACCGACTGACAGTAATGCGAGTGTCAGCCAGATATTGCGTTTTACCTTATTGCTTAACATTTGAGTTCTTTAATGTTCGGGTTGATTTCAATAAGTTGTGCTATGAATTTATCGCGATTGTTTGGCGAGATTTCCAATGGAGCATAACTTTTCCATATGGTGCGGTCAATGAAACTTATGGATACTCGCAGATGGGACATTCCGGCTGTCGCAATGTAGCCCGTTGTCTTCTTTACATCCTTGATATTTGAGATAGGCAACCGCATGGGTCTGAAGAACTGATATATTACCAAATATTTATCATCAATCTCATACCAACATCCGAACATGAGCCACGCATAGAGCAATGTTGTCAGACCACTGACAAAAACAACATACCACCATGACATTGCGATAGCGGAAAGCCATATGACGCCGAGGAATACGATTGTAACAAGCCATACCCACCAGTCAATTTTCGATCGGTAGACAGTCTTTCCCATTCTTATCTTAATTTAATATACATGCCCATCAGCCAATTGATGCCGAACCCAATCAGTATGGCAATCGTGAAACTGGCGAATGTACCTATGAGCACATATTCTGTAATCTTTATGTCTTTGGCTTTGTTAAGCTCACCGAACCGGAAAACCGATTTCGCCGCCAATAAGAATCCTATGCCTTCTATATTGTCTGTGAATATGAATGTCAGAATCAATATCCTTTCAAGGTATCCTATCCATTTGCCGGCGTTGGGCAAACCTTGCGAAGAAGCATCGGACGGCATCCATTTTTCAAATTCGATAAAGGATTTTATCAAAATCGAAGTGGGTGTAAGCACTGCGATATATGCCGTAGCGATGAGCCAAAAATTAGTTGAGAAAATTTCGTCGGCCATATCCAACTGCGGCAATCCTGCGAATACGAACCACCACAATCCTGTTATGACACAGAAGTGAGCAAGCTGGTCCCATACGAGGCTTATGAGGTCTTTCCTCTTACACATCGATTTGACGTAGTCTATCAGGAAATGGCTGACACCAATCACGACCGGTATCAACCAACAAGTCCATTGAGCGACAAAAACGTATGACAACGTCGCCTGAATCAGGGCGTGAAGAACGAGAGCCTTGAATTTTGCCGTGAAATGGCTTGAAAATTTATTGGTGCACATCTTATCGCTCTGAAGGAGAAAATCTCCTGTCAGATGTGCTGCGATAAGCTTTATGAGTATGATTGTGTTCATCCTATCCTTCCTTTGATCAATTCCTTGAATCTACTGGTATATAGATACATCAATTCTTCTTTGCCGGCTTTTAGAGCCTTGTCTACCATCTGCCGGGTAATTCCGAGTATATTACCGATTTCAGCATGGCTCAATCCTGTAATCAGACTTTGAAATATTACGCGGCTTTGACTCTGGGTCCAGCCCGTAATGATGTCATCGGCAAATGCGGTCGAAACTCGTAATTCCTTATTTACCTCTTCCCAAGGCGTTTCTATTGTCAGACGATACTTGCCTATGGAATCAAGCCCTCTGCCTGAGGCACGGTATGCCTCGCCATCGCTTGTCGCAAGAGTGCCGTTTTCATATTCTACGGTCCCGATACCGATCGCCAGACGTGCATCCCATTGGCGGTTATGTTCAGCGAACTTAAAGGAGCGGATATGGGACCGTACGGCGAGAGCTGCCTTTAATGAGTCAACCGGTTTTCCGACTCTAATCTGGAAACTGTCGCCGCGAAAAATCTCAAGATCGATTTTTGTCAATGGCAACAGCAATTCTGGCAGTGATTGCAGCATTCGCAACATTGAATCACGCTCCTCCGCAACCATCTTTGTGGAATCCACGATATCGCCGGTTATTATCGCTCCAATTTTCATAATCTGAAATTTTGTGCAAATATAAGCATTAGCATCGAATCTCGCAACTAAATTTGGTTGCATTTCGTTTTTGCAACCCTAAAAAGTTGCGTATATGAGTGGTCATTCAATGACGTGGACTCCCTTCGCCGCCTTTTGGCGGCCGAAATTTTTGGCAAATCGAAGGCGATGGAGCATCACGCTTCACCGCCTTCTTCACTGATATGGCTTTGGTTACTTGTTTCGTTTGGCGAGCCACTCGTCTCGTTTGTGACGGCACTCCTGGAGGGTTGGAGCGACTACCGAAAAGAGGTCACCATCTTTGGTTCTGTAGTCGTACATCACTCTCGTTATCCTGCGACCTCGGTGGGGGGAGTAAAAGGTCTCATACTGCTCCTGTCCGGCTTGGGTGGTCGATATTCCGTTTTGGGTCATTCGTGTCATAGTCTTGGGGGTGTTGTGACCACCGCCGGAGTTGGCGGTGGTCGGATTTAACTTATGCTCTCTTGCGCTCGGCAATCATCTTCTTGTTGGCGTTGATGATGCCGGCTATCTGCTCGGTGTATTCGCAGACCTTGTTGGCGAAGGCTCGGCATTGAACGACTGAGTAGTCCTTCAGCGAAATTTCCACTGTGGCGATGGTCTTGCCTCCCATCGTGGCTGTGAACACCAGCGTGTCGGCTTTGAGATAGTAGCCCGCTGAACCTACGCAGATGTGTTGCGTGGTGCCTTCATCGTAGTAGTCGGCTACGCTGTCGAGGGTGCGGAGCCGGATTGTGCCGTCTGTCATCGTCAGTCCGATGAAACGACCTTTGAGTTCCTCGAACTTGGCTTGGTCGGCTTCCGCTTTCTTGCGGTTGGCTTCCCTCTGCTCCTTTACCCTCTGTCGGTTGACTTTCCCCACATATTCATCGTGGACGTGCTTGAGGTCTTTCGGTGCGACCAATGACGGGGAATGGAGGTCTCTGCCAATACGCTCCAACATCTTGATATAGTCGAACCACATACTTGGTGCCTTGAATATGTATCCAACTCTCTTGGCTACTTTGATGGAGTCCCAATATTTGTCAACCTCCTGCGGATGCTGGCAAAGATAGCGGAGCATTTCAATGTCTCCGGATTTCATCAGCGTCTCGGCTTTGGGATTGGTGAGCAACTGCTGAAAGAGTGTGACGGGGTGCATTGCGTGGCAACATTCCTTGAACCCGTTGCGCTTGATGGTGTCGGTTGACTTGATGCGGGGATATACCCATTCTCCTGCGATATGACGGAAGGCATCGTTGTCGCCACTTATCTCCAACGGCGAGCCGAAAGCGAATGAGTCAATGTAGTAGCCGAGTGTGCGCTGGAGTCCCACGACTGTGGCGTGTCCCTTGGGGTCAATCCAATACTGACCGATTTCAAGATAGGCAGGCTTCGCCTTCATCCCCTTGCGCATTTCAACTATCATCAGGAACATTCTCACTACCTGATAGTCCTCCATAGTGGTGATTACGTTGAAATAGGATTTGTCTCGGCGTACTCGCTCTTTGGTGTTGCGTATCTCGACCCTCTCTCCGCAGTTGGGGCAACGATAGATGCCGAAGCCGACCTCCTGCCATTCGTGTCCGCAGTCCATACATACCGCCTTGCCCGATTTGAGACGATAGGCGTAATGGTCGATGGTGTGGCTGAACGCCCATTGCTTTTGGGCGGTGGTGAGCGGGCGGAGTCGCCAACTCAGTTCCACTATATGCTGTTGCTTCTTGTTTCTCGGTTTCATCTTACTGGGGTTTTATAGGTCGAATAGACTGGGTTGGACATTGATTTCTTCTCCGGCTTTGGGTGCCGTTGTCGATTTGGGTTGAGCCTTTGGAGCTGACTGCCGTCTGATTTCTCGGAGTTGCTCCTGCTTATACTGCTCCATAGCCTGCTCTTTGAGTTCCGCCTTGTCCTCATCGGAGAGTTCCGGCTTTGATACCACGATGTTGCAGTTGACCTTTCCGCAGTCCTCAATCTCGTTCTCGTCGAAGTAGTGGACCAATATGTTCATCACGGTGGTATCGTCCACGCAACACATCCCGCTCTTTTGGATTTGCGAACAGAGGTAGTTCACGGCTCCCTCCATGCTCTTTGATGGGTTCGCCATCTTGATAGCGAATGAGGGTTCGGCGATGCAACGCTCCTGTAGCATCTGCTGCATTGCTGCGATTGCAGCGTTGTTTGATTTGTGTGTAGCCATATCAGTTGAGTTTTATAAAGTGAGTAGCCAATAGATTATCATCAGTGCTGAGATTAGGCTGATTATCCAACCCACGCCTCGGAATATCGATCGGAGAAACACCCACAACACCAATCCGAGTATTGCCCCAATTATCCCCACCGCCCAGAGGAGAACTCTTTTTATGCGGTTGAGAATGGAGATGGATGCTCTGCCTCGTCTAATTGATATGTTGTTGTTCGTTTTCATCGTGCGACATTTTTTTATGCGTCTATCGACTATCGAAGTTTTGCTTGCTCGTTGACACGGCAGCGTGCGGAGGCAAAGAAGGGCTGTTCGCCCTTTGGCGGAAAAATACGAGTGCAAAATGAAGTATTAGCCGGAGCTTGCGGAGGCAAATACCATTTTGTGTCTGGAGATTTTTCAGCCAAAAGGCACAAGAATAGCCCTGCTCCGCACGTTTCTGAATCCGAGCAAGCAAGGCTTCCTGAGTTGATAGTATCGCATAATCTGGAGCTAAGACTCCATGACGGTGAAAACGAATGACAGCATATTGGCACTGAAATCCCGTGAAAAAGTGGTAATTTTGCAATATGAGAACAGATGATAACTTTTCAATCACCGAGATTAATAATGATAAGAAACAGTATCTTCCTCTGCTTTTGATTGGAGATGAATCAGAGACTATGATTGACCGTTATCTTGATAATGGAACTCTTTATGTCGGCTTATTTAATGGTAAGCCGATAGCCGTTTGCGTAACCTTAAATCTTGACCCCAATACTGTTGAGATAAAAAATCTTGCCGTCGATGATGAATACAGACGGCATGGATATGGTCGTCGGATGCTTGAATATGTCGAATCACAGCATTCAAACAAAAGGTTCATTCTTGGAACTGGAGAAACTCCTTCAACACTGAGATTCTATGAATCCTGCGGCTATTCATATTCTCACCGTATTCCAAATTTCTTCACAGATAATTACCCCGCTCCGATTATTGAGGAAGGGGTGACATTGCGAGATATGATTTATCTGGAAAAACAATAAGGCACTGAAAAAAATGGAGCTGACCAGTCCCGGCAGGGCGAGTCTGTGATAAGCCGACAACGCAGGAAGACGGATTATCACTGTCTCGACCCGTGGACTGCTGAAACAAGCGGCAAGTGACCGGGCGGCCGTAAAAGTCCTTGTCAGGCAACAGCGATAAAGAACACGGAGGAACGGCAATAAGTCTCCGATGTGGCATCAGCGAAGCCGTTGCCAATACTCGGAGGCGTTGCCGGTTCTCGGTGTTGCGGTGAGTCCGAATGCTTCGCACCGCACACCGGCTTCGCAGACTTGCGCTTTCGGCTCACTCGCGAATGTTATTTCCGCAGTTGTCCGTAGGCGCGATGCGGTCGAAAGGTGTCAGTGCCCGCACCGTCACCTTGTGACGGCATAATCGCCGCAACAATGTAGACCGCCTAGCCTCTTGCCGGTTTCAAAAGCAGATTCTGCATCTTCGGCGATAGCAAACCTTTTCAACAAGTGGTATACATACGAATAGGGCCGGCTTTAATGCCGGCTCTTTTTCGGACGGAGGCTATTGGCTGTCGGTTATGGCTTCATTGCAGGGACTTTCAAGGGGCATCCTTTGATGCAGTTGCCGCATTTGATACAATCGGGATGAAGGAAGCCTTCTGCGTTATTCCGACTCTCATACGGCTTCAGCTGCATTGGACATACCGCAGAGCAGAGCTTGCATTTGGTGGTACATTTTTCACTCACCATAATGCGGCTGTAGTTGTCTGGAAGTCTGCCGCTGCGTGGAGTCACCCAAGATGACAATGTTCCCATCGGACAGAACGAGCACCATGTGCGCGGAGCGTAAATAAACGAAAGGATCACGCCTACGATAGTGGTAATAAGTATGATTGTCCAGAACACACGCCCCATGTCGTTCCAGTCGCCCCATGCCCGGTACATCTGTATGCCGAACATGGTGAAGATGAACATCACCATAAGGATACGGAATCCTCGGGTGCGCACAAACGCCGGGATAGGCCTGTGCGGCGAGTATTTCGTCAGAATCCTGTCGTAGAGGTTACCACGCGGGCAGGCATTGCCGCACCACCAACGACCCTTGCGCACAGCAAAAGCGACAGGCGCTATCATACAGATTATGGCAATGAATCCGATAGCCGGCCAAAAGTAGCCTGCGACTAGATATCCCAGCAGAATCCAGTATAGTGGGAAGCCTTTGCGTGGCAGTGAACGGAAAAATTGCTTATTAGCCATATTGTTTTTTATTTATCGATAGTGTTTTAATGCTGCAAAATTACTCCATTTGCACCATTGATGCAAACGATAAAATAAATGACAACATCGACAAATTCGATTAGATGATTATCGGAAACTTTTGGATTCGTTGATAAAGCATATCCGCGGGTATTATGGTCTTAATTGAATCGACAAAGATGTTGAGCAGTCGTTCACGCACAAAATTGCGGTGAACAACAAAAGCTATCTCTCGACTCGGTTCGGGGTTTGCAAGTATGCGTACGTTTGTTTGCTGGCATTTTCTGAGAAGTGGCACATGCAGCTCGGGGATGATTGCATACCCGCCGTTCTCATCCACGATTTTTATGAGAGTCTCCACGTTTCCAGCTTCATATATGGCTTGTCTGCCCGTGATATTGTTGCAGAAATGGAAAACGCCGCGATTGGGACAATAGCCTTCGCGGAGCACCCAGACGCTGTCGACGGGAAGGCTGTTTGTTTGCAAGACGTCGTCATTGTGGATAGGCGATTCCGGGGAGACGTAAGCCATTAGCCGTTCACGGAAAATCGGAATCTCCAGCAGCTCGCTGTTGCTGACAGGTGTTGCCATAATCGCGATATCAATCTCCCCGCGCTCCAATTTTGAAACAAGGGTGGAAACCCTCGCTTCCTCGACATGCAGATGTATGTCGGGATGATTGACCGACATATATTTAAACATCTTTGGCAAGAGATACGGCGTAACGGTTGAAATAATCCCGAGCGAGACGTTTCCGACGGACTCTCCTTTTCGTGTGGCCACCAGTTCTTTGACTTGTGCGGCGTTGAACAGCACTTGTTTTACACGGCTGATGATTTCTTCGCCGACAGCCGTCGGTTTGACCGGATGACTATTGCGGTCAAATATAGTCACATCAAGTTCCGCCTCAAGTTTTTGAACGAGAGAAGACAGGGTGGACTGCGAAACGCCGCACGATTCCGCCGCCTTTGCAAAATGGCGGTATTTATCAACCGCCACAATGTATTCCATTTGCTGGAGTGTCATATAGTCCTATTAGTGTTCGGTAAATTCGATGCAAAGATATAAAAAATCTATTTTGTAGAACGTGGAATAACACTTAACTTTGCAAATAAAAAAATAGAACTATGATACAGGTCAATAAAAGTATATGCCCTCACAACCATGTATGTCCACTGATTAAGATGTGTCCGGTCGGAGCGATTTCACAGGATGCCGACGGCTTTCCGGTAATAGACTATAGCCTCTGCATCGAATGCGGCAAATGTGTGAGGAAATGTCCGATGAAAGCGATGGAGCAAAAGCCATAATGGCCTCCACAGACCCGAGGACTGCTGAAACGCACCGGCTTCGCCGACAAACCCTTTCAGCTCGCTCGTGAATGATATTTCCGCAGTTGAGCATAGGCGCGATGCGGTCGAAAGGTGTCAGTGCCCGCACCGTCACCTTTTGACGGCATAACCGCCGCCAACAATGCAGACCGCCCAGCCTCTTACCGGTTTAGAATGAATATCCCCTAAAGGGTATAATCTGTACTGCTGCAAAATAATTTATACCCTTTATGGTGTAATCTGAATAAAATTCACTATCTTTGCACCCAAAAGGGTATATCGCATGACTCAGTTAGCTAAATATGTTAAGGAGATGCGTAAGCAGTTCGGGCTTACGCAAGTTGACCTGTCCCAGAAATCCGGGGTCGGTCTTCGCTTTGTGCGCGAACTTGAACAAGGGAAAACGACTCTTCGCCTTGACAAAGTGAATCAAGTTCTTGCAATGTTCGGAGCCGAAATGACTCCGGCTAAAATCACTGAGGTATGAAACAGGCAAAGGTATTTCTGAATAATGTGCTCGCCGGAATTCTGACCGAAGATGATTTGGGTTATGAATTTCGCTACAACTCCGATTACCTGAAATCGAATGTTGCCGTTGCTGTGAGCCTTACTTTACCATTGACCGATAAGCCATACCGCGACAATGTGCTTTTTCCGTTCTTTGACGGACTCATTCCCGAAGGCTGGCTCCTCGACATAGCGGAACAGAGCTGGAAAATTTCGGTCCGCGACAGATTTTCATTGCTGCTCGTCTGCTGCAAGGACTGCATCGGTAATGTAAGTGTCATACCTATGGAAAGAAAGGAGGACGGCAATGAATAAGTGTCTTTACTGCTATAAGCCGTTGGCAGATGGTGAAGTCGATTACCATAAGACGTGTGCCCGCAAAATATTTGAATCGACGACGGTGCCGGTCTTGCCCTATACACGCGACAATATCAAGGAACTGGCACGTGAGATAGTGACGGCAAGCACTACTGTAACCGGTGTTCAGGCAAAGCTGTCGCTCGACATCTCACGCGGTCGCGCCGGTGAGCCTCAACGGTTCACTATCGTTGGAATAAGGGGACGGTTTATACTGAAACCTCAGACCGACCGATTCGCCAATCTGCCGGAAAACGAAGACCTGACCATGCACCTGGCGGAAGCTGCCGGAATAAAGACCGTGCCCCATTCGCTGATACGGTTTGCCGATGGCGAACTATGCTACATCACCCGTCGCGTTGACCATACCAAGAAAGGCGCCAAGATTGCGATGGAGGATATGTGCCAGCTCTCGGAAAGGCTTACTGAGGACAAATACAAAGGCTCATACGAGCGTATCGCTAAACTGATACGTCAGCATTCTTCAGCCCCACTGTTAGATGTCGTCAACTTCTGGGAAGTAGTGCTGTTCTCATGGCTGACAGGAAACGCCGACATGCACCTGAAGAACTTCTCCCTCTTCCGTCCTGCCGACGACTATATTCTGACCCCGGTATACGACCTGCTGTCAACTGCTCTCGCCATGCCTGAGGATGACGAAGAACTTGCGTTGACGCTCAACGGCAAGAAGAAACGGATAAAGCGGGAAGATTTTGAGAAAGCGATGCGCGACAGCGGCATAGATGAAAAAGCCATAGCAAACCTTTTCGCCCGATTCTCCAAAGCCATCCCCAAATGGCACGAGCTGATAGATGTCTCTTTCCTTCCGACAGATTTACAGGAAGCCTATCATGACAAGATAGATACAATGGCAAAGCGAATTTCAATCTTAGGATAACCGATATGGAAATCAAGAAAGATAAGAAAGTAATCATCACAGGAAAAAATATCTGTCTGGTAGTCGGGATATTGGCTGGGATCTGCGGAATATATTGGCTGATCAAGGCATTATTTTATGATGACACCAATCTTCCTGCGTTACTGTCAAGCATTGCCTTCGCTCTGCTTCTAACCCTTTATGCCCAAAAGCGATAGCTGCACCCTCATCCTTGCGCTTCGTTTGTTCAAAGCAATACCTGTGTTCAATTTCATTGAACATAATGCCTTCAAAGAAACAGTGTCTGCGCTTTCGGCTCACTCGTGAATGTTATTTCCGCAGTTGAGCATAGGCGCGATGCGGTCGAAAGGTGTCAGTGCCCGCACCGTCACCTTTTGACGGCATAACCGCCGCCAACAATGCAGACCGCCCAGCCTCTTGCCGCTTTAGTAGTGTAATTGATTCAACTGTATTTGCTGTTGAATTTACAGTTGGATTTACAGTTGAGGTCTCGTTCTACCCTCATTTCCACCCTCATTTCTACCCTCATCTGAGTCAAAGACACTTTTTTAACTGCATTTTTAGCGACATTTTACCGACACCTTTACCGACATTTTTACCGACATCAGCTCTCGCTTTTCTCAGTATGTCTTATGTCGGATGTATTAGCACCATTTTTAGCACCACTTTAGCACCACTTTAGCACTGCCTTTATTCCAAAGGGCGTTGAGTGGAAATCTGATCTCTCAATTATGGGCATCCCCATACTTATAGTCCCGACTCGTGATGAATCGGGACTATCAAATTCTAAAATGTAGGCTGGAGGGGGAAATATCACTCCTCGTTATTCTCCGATAATTGCTCCAATGTTGATTCTATCTGCTCGATGGATGGAAGGGAACTCTTTATCTCTTTGGGTATAAGTTTGGACAGCTCATATTGAGATATTCCAAGAGGAAGATTGTATGCCTCCAATGAATATTGTGCCTCAATATTGTCTTTGTCCTTGCAAATCAGCAATCCGATTGTAGGATTGTCGTATTCCGTCTTCAGCTGATGATTGACTGCCGTAACATACAGACCTAACTGTCCAAGATGGGATGCCTCGAATGAGCCAGTCTTCAATTCCACGCAGCAATACGCGTGTATGCGGGTGTTGTAAAACAGAAGGTCGATGAAGATTTCTTTTTCGCCTACCTGTAGTCGATACTGTCTTCCCATATAAGCGAATCCGGTGCCCAACTCCACAAGGAATTTCGTCACGTTAGCGACAAGAGCGTCTTCAAGTTCCCGCTCGTTATAGTCCTCCGTCATTGCCAGAAAGTTGAATACGTATGGGTCTTTGGTGGTCTGCTGGGCAAGATCGCTTTGAGGTGCCGGGAGCGTTTTGCTGAAATTGGTGAGGGCTTTTGCCTGACGCTCGTACAAGTCGGTGCCGAGGAAATTCAGTAGCACATCACGTCCCCAGCTATTCTCTGTCACCTTACGGACAAAGAAAAGGGCCTTTTTAGCATCCCCTTTACATTTGTCTATGATACGCTGTTGATGGAACCACGGAATTGAGCATATCTCTTTAAGCAAATCGTCTACACCCTGTAGATGATTTTGTTTCTCGAAATCGTCTACGCCCTGTAACGATTTTCAACCTGTTGGTAATAAAGCTGATAGAAATAGTATATGTATTTGAGGTTGGTCTCTGAAAAGCCTTTTTCTCCGGGCATCTCAGACCTCAAATCATGACTAAGCGTTTTGTAGAATCCGGTGCCATAAGTGTTGGCATACTGTTTGTCGGCGATGTCGCGTCCCAGACTCCAATAGTATTCCAACAATGTGCGGTTGGCATCTACGGATGCTTTAAGACGGGCGGAAAGGTACCGTTGCTTGAGTTCCTTAACCCAGCTACGGTACTCTTTATTATGAGAGAGTGTCAAATCCTGTGTCATAATACAAAATTACGCATTTTTCTTCGATTATCAGTAAATCCCAATGGTTTAATCAAGTAAATCAACAAGTTCTTTCTTCATGTCCTCGTCGATGTCGCGGTAGCGGGCGAAGGCTTTACTGCCTTCCTTATGACCGCTAAGGGAGCCGACGAGATTCGGGTCTTTGACTTTCTTGTAGAGATTGCCAATGAAGGTGCGTCGAGCGAGGTGACTGCTTGCGATTTCGTTGAGGGGGCGTTTCTCTTCCGCACCAGTCGTCGGATTGAGGACAGTCACCATGCGGTCCACTCCACATACAGTGAAAAACTTCTTGATTGCCACGTTGTATTTCTGCGAACTGATGAATGGGAACAGTTTCCCTTTCAAATCATCGCGCCCGGCGTATTTCTCTACCAGAGCCTTCGCACGTGCATTGAGCGGAACACGGACGACCTGAGGACGCTCTCCTTTGGTCTTTTGCGGCATATATTCTATGGCACCGTTAATGATGCTTGCCGGAGTCATAGCCATAAGGTCGGACACACGGCAACCGATCAAGCACTGAAAGATGAAGATGTCACGCTGTGCCTCCAGCGATGGATTTGCCGAAAGGTCATAGTCTGCAATCTTGTCGCGCTCTTCAAGGGAGATGTAATAGGGAGTACCGTACACTTCTGTTGTCGTTCCGTTGTATTTGGCAAACGGATCGTTGGTCGTCAGTTCCTGGTCTCTGCACCAGCGATAGAACGCTCTCATCAATCCGAAGAGACCGACGATGGTATTATCCCCCTTGGGGTGTGGCTTCGGCTTTTTGCGCTGAGAGTGCGTATCCGCCGGTACAGCTTCGTAGATTTTCGGATACTTTTTGTAGAACTTATGTTCGTTGCGGAGGAACTTCTCGAAGTCGTTCACGTCATCAACCGTGAAGTCATCGAGCTTGATTTTATACCGGCGGTTGCCGTTTGCACGGACATAGAGTTCATATCGCATCAGCGCACGTTTGAGAACACGCAGATGCTTGATTCGCCACTCGGAGATATTCTTCTTTGTGATGTAATCCTCGAAGATGTCGAAGAAGGTAACTTCGGGCGCAACTGGAGTTTCTTCCACAGGAGGGTTGAGGTATAATTCAAGTTGATTTAGGACGAAGCCTTTATTGAGCTTTTCCTGAGGTGTATCTTCACACAGGCGTATGAGGAACTTTTCCATCGATTCAAGCTTGTCCTCAAGTTCGCGGAGTTGTTTCTTTTCAGCCGGGTCACGAGGCATTATGAATTTGCCGTCGTTGAATCTTTTTCGGTCAACGTAGAGACCACTTTTGATTCGTATGATACACCCACGAGAAACGGATATTCTCAGGTGTATTTCGACTATTCCGGTCGGAGTTGATTTAGTCGATAAAGTGCGTTTTACAGTCGCCATTAGAGAGATTTATTTAAATTCAACTTAGTTTATTTGTCTGATGCAAAGGTAATAATACCCTCTCATATACACAACAAGTCAACCATTTGTCAACCGACCCTGAACTTTAACAAATCGAGTTCGAGTATGATTGAAATTTGAACTGATTTAATTCGGTTCATTATAACTGAAATACAGTATTTTACGCAAAGATTGACATTCACTCAAAAATGAGCACTATTCATTTCGATTTATAGTTAATGCTCCTGTTCTGGGTACCCTAACCCCTTGATAATCAACTGATTCTCAAGGGGTTTATTATTTCTAAGGTGTACTAAAAGTGTACTCAATGTGAAAGTGTACTGCAAAAGTCAGCCACGAAAAGAAAGAATCGACGAAAAATTTTCGCATGATGTTTTATCAGCAGCTATAACTTTTCGTATCGAGATCTGGCAACATTCTTGGCCCGATGCCGAATCATGCAGCACTTGAAAGCAATGTTGATGGATTTTGTGATGTCATAATCGGATTTGAATTGAATGCGGCAACTGTATAGTCCGATTGCTCATAACAAATATTGATGTCGTTATCCTATTATCCCAACAAAGTCAAAACGCGACTTTGAAATCCGGTACCGAGTACCAATTCCAGTGTGGCTATTAGAATCTCAAATTATAGTCTGACTTTTCAGATAACGAAAATTGGTTTATCTTTCTTGAATTTCATATCAGATTGCCGAATCGAATATAGCCCTTACAATTGGATACCTATTCTTAACTTTGGGTATTCTGCCGTGGTCGCTCATTGCCAAATAGGATTGCCGTATGCCGTAGCTGGATAAGAGAATCATGTTATTGACTAACCTAATTTTGAGTAAACCCAGCAAACATGACCGCCTCCTTGCCATATACTGACGGACGTCTTTATTCAATTCTATATAATCAGCCTAATCGGGGCTTTGAATATACTGAGACCTACGATTATGTAGGATCTACGGTAACAATTTCCAGAATTAGTACAGACGGTAACAGTAAGATTAAATATGACAACGGTAGGTTAATTCTCATTGAGAGAAACAATAATACCTTTACATATCAGTATGAGTTTGACAATCACGGTAATTGGATAGAAATAGTAGAGTTCAAAAACGGAATTCCCCGTTATGGGCGAAAAAGAGTGATAAAATATCACTACTGTCCACTAAAAAATGGACGGGGTTAAAAATTAAATAAATTCGGCTCACTTGAATCACAGAGGACATTGACATTTTTGAAATTCGATTTGTCGAAGAGGTCTTGCAGATTGGTTTTGTCCGTAAGCGAGATTCCGAGAATCTGAAGGACTTCGTAGATGCTTCGGTCCGGCTTCATGTCGTGTTGCACTATTGCCACAAGGCAATAAGTGATTATGGCACAATATATTTGGATGCGGACTGCATTCTCCGAGGTGCCCCAGAACTTCTTGATGCGCAGGTGCTGTTTGATCCATTTGAAGAACAACTCCACGCTCCAGCGATTGTGGTACAGCTCGGCAATTGTTTCGGCAGAGGCAGTCAGATTGTTGGTCAGGAAGATGTATCTGGTACCGTCTTCGGGATCAATGCAGACCACTTTCCGCAGTTTCTCCGGGTAATCTTTCGCGCTTTTATAAACCGTGAAGTAACCGGTTGCATCGGAAACCACGTTCTCAGGGAGCCTCCGTTTCCAAGTCACAGGCTTGAACCTGACATTGGTTTTCGCCCGGACGACGAAGAATGCTCCGATACGGTTGATGGTGTATAGATTGCCAAAATCATTGTAGCCACGGTCGAAGATGTAATGCGCTCCCTTCTCATACGGAATCTCCGGCATAGCCTTTGAATCATGCACTTTTGCTTCGGTAATATGCACGAAAGCAGGCACTTGTGCTTCGACGTCATAAAGCGTGTGCATCTTGATGCCACCCTTGTGCTTGCGGAACTTCGCCCACTCGAACACCGACAGGCAGAGGTCAATCGTGGTTGAATCGAAGGCATAGATATGACCGTCAAGTTCGAAGATTTTCTGTATCCGCCGTCTTCGGGCCTCGGCAATCATGAAGAAGGCGAACTCCTCAAAGATGCGGTAATCCCGCTGTTCGTTAGCCTTGCTAAGATTGCTCCGGGTCACGGACTTCCCTATTCCGAGGTGATAGACCTTACCGGCATGGGCTTCCAGAGCAACGATGAGATCCCGAAGACTTTCTCGGTTTGAAAGCTGTCCGAACATCATCGTAAGTAGTTGATTCCAACAAGTATAACTCTTCACATACTTGTCGCCATCATACTCCCGTACAATGCGCAGGAACTTAAAATTGTCAAGAAAGCCGACTAATTGGGCGAAAACGTACTTGTCCTTATTCATAACTGTCTGATTCAGACTGCAAAAGTAATTTCAAATCGTTGCGCCTCAAAATCGCCTATAACAAATTGAATTTCAGATATTTCAAAGAACTCTTATGATTTTTTAGTGGACACTAATGATAAAATATATTGATTAGGGAGTTGCGGCAACGCCGCCGCACTTTCGTAAATCTAAGGTAAGGTCTCGACCGTAAGGCTTCAATCACTAACTCATACAGCGGGCTTCGGCAACAACTTATCGTTGGATACGAAGCTCGCTTTTTTGTGTGGTATTGTTCTGGCAATGGCGACTCTCATCACAGAAATAGGTCGTTACATTGTTTTATGTTTGATGTGTTAGAAAAATACAAAATGCAACTAACTGTGGTAGTATTAGACTAGTAATGAAATTTAAGTTGTGATCTCAGTTATTCTTGTTGATTAGGTTGACGATTACTTTGACCATTGTGTCTTTTTCTTCGGTGCGGCTTTCGGCAATCATCAGGGTGAGGGCGACGAGGGTATTGTCGGCGATGCGCTTGGTGCCATCCTCATTATAAAGGATGCCGTTACCATTAAGGAACCATAGGAATAGTGTGGCGGCAATGCGTTTATTGCCGTCGCTGAAGGAGTGATTCTTGGTAACGAGATACAGGAGCATGGCTGCCTTCTCCTCGACTGACGGGTATAGGTCAACGCCGCCGAAAGTCTGATAAATCTGACCGATGGAACTTTTGAAGGAATCGTCTTTCTCGTTGCCGAACAATGTGCCACCTCCGAATTTCTCGTGAAGTTCGCGGATGACTTCCATTGCGTTTTCGTATGTGGCATGGAACGCCTCTTTGCCGGTGGTGTCCTCAATCTTCAATTCTTGATAATCATAGCGGTCGAGGGTGTCGAGTGCGTATGTGTAATCGACAACAACATCAAGCAACGAGCGACTGTCCTCTGTCAGCTTCTCTTGATTCTGTATGGTGCGACCCAATACCTTTACCAACTGGCTCAGCTCATCATACTTCTGCGCGACAACCCGTTCGTTGATTGCGTAACCCTGCAAAAGGTATTGTTTCAAAACCTGATTAGCCCAGATTCGGAATGCTGTGGCATTCTTGGAATTGACGCGATAGCCTACCGAAAGGATAGCGTCAAGATTATAGAAACTGGTTTCTGTAGTTTGAGTTTTCCCAGCTATCGCGCCATGTCGAGTGGTTGTTTCCATTTTGGAAATAACCATATCTTCCTGAAGTTCTCCGGATGCGAAGATATTCTTAAGGTGTTTGGAGATAGCCGGGACTTTTGTCCCAAACAGTTCCGCAATCTGACGCTGAGTGAGCCAGATTGTTTCGCCTTTGACTCTTACATCTATACGAGTGTCGCCCTGTGGAGTCTGATATATTACGAGTTGAGAGTTGTTCGTTTCCATATACAAAGGTATTAATTTTTAGTCAAATGTGGTGTGTCAGAAGGAAATATCCGGCAGGGAGTCGATGGCTTCGCGTTTGAGGGAATCGACGTCTGAACTCCAAGGCTACCTATTCCGTGCGTGAAATCAACCGCGCCGACTGCGCGTCCGACAACAATCCCAAAACATACTCAGGCCAGTACCTGATGACTGTCGGTCTGCCGTTGTTCACCAACAACGACCTCTCAAGCCGTATCTATGAACTCAATCAACAATAAGTACATCCAAAGGTAAAAAACAATATTTTTTTTCAGGTTAAGATTTCAGGTCAGAAATGTGAGGGTAACGGGGGATGAGACATCCCCCGTCCCGGTAGAAAATTGCCGCATCCCGCAAGCCAGTCATAATGCCACGCGGGATGCGGTTTCCTTGTTCCCGAAAAAAAGCTAACTTTGCACTATGGAGACAACCATCTACATCGAGACCGACAGACTCATCCTGCGTGGCTGGAAAGAAACCGACCGCGAGGTGTTCGCCATGATGAATAGTAATCCGAATGTGATGCGCCATTTCCCGGCCACACTTGACCGGGAGGAATCTGACCGTTTCATATCCCGCATCACCTCCGAACTGGAAGAATATGGCTATGGGCTGTTCGCTGTTTAACTAAAGGATTCGGGTGATTTCATAGGGTATGTGGGATTCCACCGGTTCTGTTTCGATGTCCCATTCTCACCCGGCTGGGAAACCGGATGGCGTCTGTCTGACAGACACTGGCACAAAGGGTACGCGACCGAAGCGGCAACGGCATGCATCGCATACGCCCGGCAACGGGGACTGTTCAAGCGGTTATACTCCTTCACCGCTGTTCCCAACACCCCTTCTGAAAATGTGATGAAACGTGTCGGGATGACAGCCATAGGTCGTTTCCAGCATCCATCCTTGCCCGCTGGCCACCGGTTGCAGGAACATCTGCTCTACGCTATTGATTTATAAAATTACCCGCTCTTACACCTGTCTCTATAGCCCCCTGCCACGCACGAAGCCAACGATAAACGCGACATACGCTCAACGATATATATTATACACTTTCTGTATTCATAGTGTAAACCCATATATATCAACTGACAAATGGCTTCGATTAAACTAAAATTCCGTCCTTCGACCGTAACAGGCAACCAAGGCACTCTCTATTACCAGATTATCCACAAAAGAAGAGTAAGACAGCTCATCTCGGATTACCGCATCTTTCCAACAGAATGGGACGAGGACCATTCGACGGTTTCAACAGGACTTGACAGCGAACGCAAGAGGTTAATCCTCTCGATCCGTCAAAACATAAAATGGGATATGGAACGGCTGTCTCGAATCGACCGTCGTCTGGATGCCGACGGCCTCCCCTACACAGCCGACGATGTGGTGGAGGAATTCCTTCGTTACACTGACGAGTATTCGATGTTCCACTTCATGGAGAAGGTCATCGTCAAGCTTAAAGAGAACGGCAAAGAGAGGACAGCTGAGACCTACCGCACCACCCTCAACAGCTTCCGCAAATTCCGCAATAACCAGGACCTGATGATTGATTCCCTTTCATCCGACATAATGGAGGATTACGAGGCATGGCACAAAGAGAAAGGTAACGCCCCCAACACCATCTCCTTCTATACCCGTATCCTGCGGGCCGTCTACAACCGGGCTGTCGAACAAGAAATCATCGAGAACCGCCATCCTTTCAGGCACGTCTATACCGGAATAGACAAGACCGTCAAACGAGCATTGCCATTACCACTGATAAGAAAAATAAAGAAGCTCGACCTGTCACGCAACCCCGCCTTGGATTACGCCCGCGACATGTTCATCATGAGCTTTTACCTCCGGGGCATGAGTTTCATCGACATGGCATATCTGAGGAAAACCGACCTCAGGAACGGCTATGTGACCTATCGGCGGCGCAAGACAGGTCAGCAACTCATCATCGAATGGACAAAGGAAATGCAGGTAATCCTTAACAAATATCCTGAGAACTGCAACAACTACTTGCTTCCAATCATCAGGAAATCCGGGGCCAATGACCGTTGCACCTACCGCAACACCGGTTACAATATCAACCGCAATCTGAAAAAAATAGCCGTGATGACAGGTATCTCGATTCCACTCACCCTGTATGTTGCCCGTCACAGCTGGGCCTCAGCCGCGAAATCGAAAGGTATCCCCCTGAGCGTCATAAGCGAAGGTATGGGACATGAGTCGGAGACCACCACCAGAATCTATCTCGCCAGCCTTGACACCGCCCTGGTGGACAAAGCCAATGCACTAATTCTTAAATCACTATGAACCGAGGGCAATATCTTTTTATCTTCTCACGGGCTCCTTAGCCTCGGTCAGGATACCCCCAGCAATTCGATTTCGAAGATGAGGGTGGAGCCGCCAGGGATGCCGGGCTGACTGAGACGACCGTAGCCTTGTGAGGCCGGAATGTAGATTTCCCATTTGTCCCCGACGTGCATCTGCTGCAAGGCTATGATCCAGCCCGGAATCAACTCGCGCAGGCGGAAAGCGGGGGCCACTCCCCCACGGCTGCTGTCGAACGTTTTGCCGTTGATGGTCTTACCGACATAATGGACTGTCACCACGCTTCCCCGGTTGGGCATCGCGCCTTTCGGGTTGCCGTTTTTGACAACCTTGTATAAAATCCCTTTGTCGAGGGATTTCACTCCCGGCTCATTAGCCTTGTCAGCGAGCCATTGCTGGTTCTTCTCTATGTATTCCTGTTTTGCCATTGTGAGTGTTGACCGGTGGTTTGATATTTGACATCCCCGTCGGACGGGCGGTTTGTCTCGGCGACTGCAAAGTTATAAAATTTCATCCATTCTGTCGGCATCTTTTCAACCGGCCGACATACGATTTGTTCAGCCGGTCGCGTTATATTTATTGTATGCTATCCATCCGTAACACAACATCACTCTCAGTCAAGGCCACCCGGGCTGTCTTAGCCGCCATCGTGGCGTTCTCGCTGGCAATCGCTTTCTCAGGATGCCGGGGTGCGAAACTCTCTGTCGCCAACGAGCAGTTTGAGCGCGGGGAATATTTCGAGGCACAGAAGACCTACCGCAAAATTTACAACAAGCTCACCAAACGTGAGGAACGACCCCAGCGTGGAGTCGTGGCCTACCAGATGGGGTTGTGCTACGAGAAACTCGGCATGAGCGCCCGCGCGTCAGCGGCATTCGCCAACGCCATACGCTACCAGTATCCCGACTCCACCGCCATACTCATGATGGCTAAATCGCTCCAGGAGGAGGGGAAATACGCCCAGGCAATCAAGGCCTATGAGGATTACCTGCGCCTCGACCCTGAGTCACCGGCTGCCCAGACCGGCCTGTCGGGTTGTCGCTGGGCCTTGAACCAGAAGGGCCATCCGACCCGCTATGTGGTCAAACAGTCGAAGCTCTTCAACTCGCGCCGCGCCGATTACGCCCCGATGTTCCTTGACCGCGCCACCGCAGATGTACTCTACTTCACCTCGACCAACGAGAAGGTCACGGGCGACCACAAGAGTGAAATCACCGGTATGAAGAAGGGGGACATATGGATGGCGCGTAAGAATGAGAAAGGTGAATGGCTGCGCCCCGAACCAGTCGAGGGGGAGCTGAACACCGAGATGGACGAAGGGGTATGCTCTTTCACCCCCGACGGCTCCACGATGTATCTCTCCCGGGCGAGACGCGAACCCAACGCGGCGACATCCGTGGAGATTTTCACCTCTCAGCGTTCCGACGCGAAATGGAGCGCACCTGTGAAACTCGATATCATCAACGACACGGTATCGGCTCTCGGTCATCCGGCTGTCAGCCCTGACGGACAGTGGCTTTACTTCTCCTCCGACATGCCCGGCGGTTCGGGAGGAAAAGACATCTGGCGCATCAACCTGCTTGACCGTGTAGGATCACTCGAAAACCTCGGCGAGTTTATCAACACCCCCGGCGACGAGATGTTCCCCTATGTCCGCACCGACTCGATTCTGTATTTCGCCTCCGACGGCCACCCCGGTTTCGGAGGGCTTGACCTCTTCAAGGCCACCCTCACCCCCTCGGGGGGATGGAAGGTGGAGAACATGGGGCAGCCCGTCAACTCCGCCGCCGATGATTTCGGCATCACTTTCGGAGAGGGGGAATCAGGATTCCTCTCCTCCAACCGTGGTGACGGCCGTGGCTACGACCATATCTATTCATTCATACTGCCTGACCTTGAGATATGGATTTCCGGATGGGTTCTCGACCGCGACGAGGAACCGGTGCCAAACGCCGTGATACGTATCATCGGCAAGGACGGTTCCAACCAGAAAGCTGTCGCCAAACCTGACGGCTCTTTCCGCTTCCCCCTCCAGCGTGGGGTGCAGTATGTGATGCTCGCCGGAGCAAAGGGTTACCTCAACGCCAAACAGGAATTCACCTCGGACACCGCCGAGGAGGATGCCGAATACGGGGTTGACTTTATCCTTGCCTCAATCAACAAACCGGTGGTCATCGACAACATCTTCTATGACTTCGACAAGGCCACATTGCGTCCCGAGTCAAAGGAAGCCCTCGACGAGATGGCCCAGGTCATGCGTGACAATCCCAACATCACCATAGAGATGGCATCCCATACCGACCGTATGGGTACGGAGGAATACAACATAAACCTCTCGGGCCGACGTGCCAAATCGGTCATCGACTACCTGATTTCTGTCGGGATAAAGCCTGACCGCCTGCAATCTCAGGGCTACGGCAAAAGCCGTCCGAAGACCATCACCAAGAAACTCGCCCGTCTGTATCCTCAGTTCAAGGAGGGTGACACCCTGACTCCCGAATTCATCGAGACCCTTTCGGAAGAGGACGCGGCGGTGGCCGACCAAATCAACCGCCGCACCGAGTTCCAGGTGCTTTCGATTGACTACCAGATGTATTGACATGCAGTTCCGCACCGAAATATCTCCACTTCCCGACCTGCGGGGTGCCATAGACCACTCATCCCGTGTGTGGACCATCGGCTCATGCTTCGCCGACAACATCGGTGACCGTATGCTGGCCGAGGGATTTGACATCGAGGTAAACCCGCTTGGCACACTCTACAACCCTCTGAGCATCCTCAACTCCATCGCCGCGTTGGTCGAAGGGAAGGTCTACACCCCTGCCGACTTCTTTCCCCACGAAGGGAAATTCCGCAGTTACGATTTCCATTCCATATACTCGCGTCCCACCGCCGAACAGGCCGCCGAACAGGTCAACAGCCGTCTCACACAGCTCCGCGAAGGGTTACAGCAGTTATCCACACTTATCCTCACATTCGGGTCGGCCCGTTGTTTCCGCCTGAAATCCACGGGACAGGCGGTCGCCAACTGCCACAAACAGCATCCCGACCTATTCCGTGTCGATGACCTGTCGGTCGAGGTATGTGTCGAGGCCATATCGGAGACGATTTCACTGATGACGCGGGTATGCCCTGAACTGTCGCGGGTGATACTGACCGTCAGCCCCATCCGTCACAAGGCATACGGGCTTCATACCGACAAGCTTTCCAAAGCCACGCTGCTGCTTGCCTGCGAGCGTGTCCGCCAGTCCGACCCGAGTCTTATACTATATTTCCCCTCATATGAGATAATGATGGATGACCTGCGCGACTATCGTTTCTATGCAGCCGACATGGTTCATCCCTCGGAGGTGGCGGTAGATTACATCTACGACCTCTTTTCCCGCACATTCTATTCCGACCCGACCATCAGGGAGGCGGCTTCCCGCCTCCGCGCCTTCCGCCGCACTCTTCACCGGCCTCATTGACCATTGCTTTTGATATACTTGACGACCCGGCGCCCCGGAGTCTTGTCTGTTATAGGAAAAATGGATAATTGGATTTGGCGGGGTCGGGGGATTATCGTAATTTTGCGGGTGATTTTTTAAGGAGACAGACACAAATGTTCGAGGATTTGATTCCGCTGACCGACTCGCGGTCACTTTCCGATGCTCCACGCACCGTTTTCTTTGCATTGCGCACCGCCACGGGTGACGGTCACCGCTTCATTCCTGAGCTATACCGTCGGGGTGTGCGCCATTTCGTCGTAGAGAATGGTCACCTCCCCGCCGGAAGTACCACTGATTTCCCTGACGCGGAATTTGTCGGGACGGAATCCCCCTTGAAGACCCTCCAGGAATCCGCTTCGCTCAGACGTCGCGGTTTCGAGGGGAAAGTAATCGGCATCACCGGAAGCCGTGGAAAGACGATGGTCAAGGAATGGCTCGGGGCGCTGATGTCTCCCGAATGGCGCATATGCCGCAGCCCGCGAAGCTACAACTCCCAGATTGGTGTCCCGCTCTCGATGTGGCGGCTATCCTCACGCGACAATCTCGGCATCTTCGAGGCGGGAATCTCGCGGTGTGGAGAGATGGAGACCCTGGCCGAAATGATTCGCCCTGACATCGCCGTCATCACCAACATCGGTCCCGAACATGCCGATGGTTTCGACTCGGAAGAGGTAAAAATCAACGAAAAGCTTCTGCTTGCCCGTGACGCGGAGACACTGGTATATTGTGGCGACAACCCAGCGCTACTCCACGCGGCCAGGGAATGTTACCCCGACAAACATCATTTGTCATGGAGCATCAGAGGGGCCAACCCGGACTCACCGCTCCAGGTAGACATCGCGCCGCTCAGCCATGACAAGACCGTACTCACATACCGATATGAGGGTGGAGAACCTGTGGCTGTCACCCTTCCCTTCAACTCCCGCTGGCAGATAGAGAACGCTGTCACTGCCCTGGCCACGATGCTCGCGATGGGATATGACCACGCGACCATCTCCTCACGTCTCGCGCAACTGTTACCTGTCGGGACGCGCCTGCAGGTGAGCGCGGGAGTCAATGACTCCATGATTGTCCATGACGACTATACCTGTGACCTCTCATCCCTCTCGATTGCACTCGACTTCACCCGTCGCCGTCTCACCTCCGGCCGCAGTCTGACCGTCATTCTCTCTGACATCGACCCGGAAGGGGAATCATTGGCAGACACATACCGCGACGCGGGGGAGACCCTGCGCCTGCGCGGTGTAAACCGTCTGATAGGTATCGGGGAGGAGATTTCGCGCCATTTCGAATCAATCGGCATACCGGGCCAGTGCTACCCCTCCACCGAGGCTTTTCTCCGTGAAGTCACTCCGACCGACTTCAATTCCGAACTGATTCTGGTGAAGGGTTCCCCGGCATTCGATTTCGGCAAGATAGTCAACCATCTCGAAGCCAAGACCCACGAGACGGTGCTGGAGGTCAACCTCGACGCGATGGTCGACAACTTCAACTTCTTCCGCTCACATCTCAAACCCACGACCGGCCTGGTCGCCATGGTCAAAGCCTCGGGCTACGGGGCCGGTTCGCTCGAACTGGCCAAGACACTTCAGGCCCACGGCGCCGCATACCTCGCTGTGGCTGTCGGCGACGAAGGAGCAGAACTACGCAAGGCGGGAATCACGATGCCCATCATGGTGCTGAACCCGATGGTGCTGAACTACACCCAGCTTTTCGACAACAGGCTTGAACCTGAAATTTTCAGCTTCGAGTCGCTGGATGAAATCATTTTCGAAGCACGACGCGCCGGCATCACCGGCTATCCCATCCATCTGAAACTCGACTCAGGCATGCACCGGCTCGGTTTCCGCGAGGAGGAGCTACCGCGCCTGCTGAAACAGCTTGACGCCCAGAAAGAGGTGACCGTGAAATCGGTGTTCTCCCATCTGGCCACAGCCGACTGCCTCGACCAGGATGAGTTCACCCGTTTCCAGCTCGACTACTACACCCGTTGCGCCGACAAGATTGTCAGCCATTTCCCCCACAAGGTGCTGCGACATGTCCTCAACACAGCTGGCATACTCCGTTTCCCTGAATACCAGTTCGACATGGTGCGACTCGGGATAGGACTTTACGGCATACCGGTCATAAACAACGGTTCGGAGGACGCGTTGCGGCCAATATCATCACTGAGATCGGTCATCATCGCCCTGCGCCATTGGGAGCCCACGGAAACCGTGGGTTACGGACGATGGGGGATATTGAACCGCCCGAGCGTGATAGCCACCGTACCGATTGGCTATGCTGACGGATTCAACCGTCATTGCGGACGGGGGAGCTGGAAGGTGTCGGTCAACGGCCATCTCTGCCCCACTGTCGGCAACATCTGTATGGACACCTGCATGATTGATGTCACCGACGTGCCGGATGTGCAGACCGGTGACCCTGTGGTGATTTTCGGGCCTGACAATCCCGCGACTGAAATGGCCGAGTTGCTTGGCACAATCCCGTATGAATGCCTTACGGCAGTCTCGCCGCGTGTACGCCGCGTCTATTTCCGTGAAAGCTGACAGCCAGGTTATCCTCAGGGATTCAGCAGGTCGGGATTGAAGAAGTCCATTATCGAACGGGAATGGGATAGCAGCAACTCCGCAGGGCCGCCCGCGTCAATCTGTGCCCCCGCCTCATACGCCGATATGGCCTCGCCGCGTCGACCGGCTTTCCAGAGTATCTTTCCCTTCTCGGCGAGGAGCAATCCGCGTTCCGAGTTTGTCTCTGCCTCGTTCCACAGAGCGGCGATGGCTTCCAGTTGGTCATCCACACCTTTTCCGGCGATTGTTTGTTTAATATTTTGAGGTGTCAGCATAATTTCGTATTTTCGTGGCTATATTGCGTTGCCTTGTGAAACGACGCAGCCTTGATGCTACGCCGATGCAAATATAACTATAAAACTTGAAACCCAATGAGGAGCCTGACAATAATCGCCACCCTGCTTCTATCCATCTTCATAGCGAGAGGCGCGGATCCGACCGACACGTCATATTCATTCCAGCAATGCGAAGGTTCGGCGATGCCATATCCCGTGCCTGCCGAGTCGGTGACGCTCCCCGACTCGCTGACGGCGGTGTTCATCAACCATGTCGGCCGCCACGGGGCGCGTTTCCCATCCTCACCCAAGAATGTCACCACCCTCATCCGGGAACTTGCCAAGGCTGATTCCGCCAAGGCATTAACCCCGGCCGGAGAGGAGCTTCTTACCCTGGCGAAGTTTGTCAGCGAGACCTCCCGCAACCGCTGGGGCGCACTCGATTCCCTCGGAATGGCCGAACAGAGAGGTATAGCCTCGCGGATGTTCCGTAACTACGGGATGCTCTTCAACGATACTCGTATCAACGCCATTAGTTCCTATTCACCGCGTTGCGTGATGAGCATGTATGAGTTCACCCATCAGCTCGACCGTCTCAACAACCATATTGAAATCACCACATCGTCAGGACGGCAGAACTCCCCGCTCATGCGTCCCTTCGACCTCGATTCCGATTTTATTGAATGGGCAAAGAGCGGCGACTGGAAAGCAGCTTACAAAATGCAGTTCGAGACGATGATGCCCACGGCTCCCGCCCGCAAGCTTTTCAAGAGTGAATACGCCAAGGAGATGACAAACGACGATGCCCGTAAGGTCTCATACCACGCGTTCAAGCTGCTTCAGGGGCTTTCTGCGATGGGACTCCCCTCAAAAATGGAGAGATATTTCACCCGCGAAGAGGCCAACCAGGCCTGGAGCTGCACAAACCTCTCCCACTATCTTGAGCGGACAGCCTCCACCCTCTCTACCCTCCCGGCTGAAATCGCCGCACCGCTGCTGACCGACCTTCTCACCACAGCCGAAGCCGCCGTGGAGGGGAAACAGCAATATGCCGTGATGCTGCGGTTCGGCCATGCCGAGACCCTGATGCCATTGCTGTCACTAATGCATCTCGACGGATGCTATTACCTCACCAACTATTTCGATACAGTGGCCCTCCACTGGAAAGACTTCCATGTGGTGCCGATGGCTTCCAATCTCCAGATGATTCTGGTGAAAAGCAAGTCAGGAAAGATGTATGTGCGTTTAGACCTCAACGAGCGGCCTATCCCCCTCCTCCCGGGGTCGGATATCATTTACACCCCCTGGCAGCAGGGCCGGGAATACCTGTTACGCTGCATACCCCTTCATCTGCGCCCGTAACAGGCCGGAGGAGGGTTTGCGAAGACGCAGCACCCGCTTCGTAGCGGTGCCTTGTGAGCTGTTGCGGAGATTGACCGTCAGCAGTCCGTCGAGACCTGCCAGACGGCTCTTCACCTCATTCATCAGTTCATCCAGCGAGGCGTTACCTGAAAGGGTGACGGTCATTACCTGACGGCCTATGGCCATCACATTCACGAATACGGTGTCTGAAAGTTTTACGGAGAAAGAATTGTCCATGACTATATCTTTTTGATTTATACTGCAAAATTATATGACAGCCGGGCAACAGGATTGCCCATCGAAGTTAAACAACATCAAAAACAGCGACAACGACATAGATTATGAGCGACAACAACAACCATCCCCTCGGAGAAGCCCCCTGGTTTCATGTGATACTTTCCACCGGTCTCGGCACAGGTTTCTGTCCCGGCGCACCGGGGACGGCAGGCGCGTTTCTCGGACTGCTCATATGGTACGGACTTTCATTCCTGGTCAGCGTCTCCACCCTTTTCTGGATTACCCTCGGGCTGGTTATAGTAACCACGGTGGTCGGAGCATGGACCTCGAAAGTGATGGAACGATACTGGGGTGAAGACCCCCGCACAGTCGTGATAGATGAATTTGTCGGCACATGGATTCCATGCCTGGTGGCCGGAGTGGCCGGTGCTCCGCTGATGACCGGAATACTGGGGCTGTTCGGCTTCGCCATGTTCCGTGTCATAGACATTGTGAAGACCCCGCTCTGCCGCAAGCTCGAACGAGTGCCTGACGGGTGGGGAGTCATGCTTGACGATGTACTCGCCGGATTCTACGCCCTGATACTCACCCTCTTGCTGCGCTACATCCTCCTCGGCTCTCTGGAAGGCATAATCTGATTAAAAAATGTGATTAGCCGCTGAACCATTTTTTGGGAAGGTGTGTTTTATTAATGTCAAGGGACGAATGAGGAACGTCCCGATGACATACACGTTTCTACTGCCTTTATTTAATGAAAGGGAAATTTGGAATTTTAATGGTGATAGCGGTGTTCTGTCTCCCGGGAGTTGCATCCGGGGAGACAGGCTCCAGTGTCTTATCCTTAGCCGATAAGCTCGACAGTCTTGGCCATTTCGCCGCCTCGGTACGCTACGCCGTCTCACTGCCGATGGTGGACGACGATGTGGTCTACTCTCTTGAGCTGGCAACATCCCCCGACCCCGGGGATCCGCTGTTGGGAACAGACTACCTGATTGACTGGAAACTGCCCGTTGAATCCGGGACATCCGAGGGTTTCACTGCCTACTTCAACGGCCATCACTACCGTTACCGCGACCATCGCCTGCAAGAGAATCATTTCCAATGGGATTCAATCCCCTTCCTGACATCTGCGGGAGGGATACAGCGCAATGGGCAATTCGTAAATCTGCTTCCGTTCAGCCTTGCGCGACAGCTTCGCGAGATGGAGTCAGACTCCACCTATACCGTCACCCTCTCGACCGGAACAGCCGAGGGGAAACCGGCCGACATTCTCCGTGCCTTCCGACATATCAACGGCCTTGAAAGCCAACAGATAGAGCTTGCCCTGGAGAGCCCATCGGGGCTGCCGCTGAAAATCTCGGTGCTTTACAATCCCGGACTGTTAGGGGAGCAGGAGGTAAACGCCACTTACATTTACTCCCCCTCCCCCGAAATCGAAGCGGTGACATCCGAGGAGGCCCTTATGGCGCGGTATCCGGAGGTGTTTGAAAAATACAGGGTCAGCAACTACACGGTGGAGAATCTGCGTGGAGTCGCGCTCCCCGGATTCGCCCTACCGACCCCGACCCGCGAACGTTACCTCCACCACAAGGGGGAAAGCTTCCCCTCCCCCACAATCATCGCCGTCCTTGACCCGGATGTGGCCTCAACCCCCTCCGTAATCACCATCCTCAGGGAGACCATCGACCGCCTGCCGCGCCAGACCGGCCTGATATTGATGTTCACCGGGAATGACATCGACCGGATAGAACCGCTTACCGGCAGTGCGCGTCCCGGCGAGGTGGTATTGACCTCCGCCACACCCTTCATCCGTGACTGTGGCATAAACGCCTATCCCACAATCATCCTGTGCAACTCCTCCGCGACTGTCGCGGATGTGATTCTCGGCGCGCGGGCTTCGCTCGCCGATGACCTGCTCCAGGGAGCCGCCCTGCTGAAATAAAGGCCACACGACGGAATGAACCACTTGGCCATCAATCTGTTTTTAAAGAAAAAACGACCTGAATAACTAAAATCGTCTATATATGGAAACCATCTACTTCAAAGGTTCCCCCTGCCACACCTACGGGACCATGCCTCGCGTCGGGGAGAAAGCCCCCTGTTTCAACTTCGTCACCCCAGAACTCAAGGAGATTCAGTGCGCCGACCTGAAAGGACGCCGCGTTGTGCTTAACATCTTCCCGAGTCTCGACACCGATGTCTGCGCCGCCTCCGTGCGCCGTTTCAACCAGGAGGCCGCCAACCTCGAGAACACCACCGTGTTGTGTGTCTCGATGGACCTCCCCTTCGCCGCCGGTCGCTTCTGCACTATCAACGGCATCAAGGATGTCACCCCCGCTTCAGCCTTCCGCTCCCCGATGTTCGCCGAGAAGTATGGTCTCCAGATTGTCGACGGCCCCTTGGCCGGACTCCTCGCCCGCGCGGTGATTGTGCTTGATGAAGACCGCAACATCATCTATTCAGACCTGGTGGAGGAAATCACCGATGAACCCAAATATGAGGAGGCCATCGCCGTCCTCAAGGAGAAGAAATAATCCGGGCATAAACCGGAACGTAGCGGGGCGCGGCATCTGTCGCGTCCCTTTCTCATATATCCGTTTGACGGAACAACCCAAAATTGCTACCTTTGCATCCGATGAGCAAGAAATCCAAAAACAGTTCCGGAGAACCGGAAAAGACCAATGCCGCCCGGCTTCTCGACAAGGCCGGAATCCCTTACAAGCTGGTTCCATATGAGGTGGACGAGAATGACCTTTCGGCCACCCATGTTGCCGACACACTCGGCGAGGATGTCGCCATGGTGTTCAAGACCCTCGTGCTTCACGGCGACCGCACCGGCGGAGGGGGTTACTTCGTCTGTGTCATCCCCGGCGCGGAGGAGGTAGACCTGAAGAAAGCCGCCAAAGCCGCCGGGATGAAAAAAGCCGAGATGATTCCGATGAAGGAGCTGTTGCCACTGACAGGGTATATCCGTGGCGGCTGCACCGCCATCGGCATGAAGAAACCCTTCCCGGTCTATTTCCACTCCACGGCCACCGGTTTCGACCGGATTTTTGTCAGCGCGGGACTGCGCGGACTCCAGCTCGAACTATCCCCCACCGACCTTATCGGTTATGTGAAGGGGGAAGTGGCAGACCTCATCAAAGATTAATCCCCGACATCTATGAACACCTTCGGCAACATCTTCCGCCTTACCACCTTCGGGGAATCACACGGACCGGCCATCGGAGGAGTCATCGACGGACTTCCCGCCGGATGCAGGATTTCCCTGCGGGAAGTGCAGGACGCGCTTGACCGCCGCCGTCCCGGCTCCTCGGCCAATGTCTCCCCCCGCCGTGAGCCTGACCGTCTTCAGGTTCTTTCAGGGGTGATGGCCGTCGACCCGGAGGGAAACCCCGGGGAACTGCGGGAGGACACCGATATGGTGGTCACTCTCGGGACACCAGTAGGATTCATTATCCCCAACCTCGATGCCAGGCCGGGAGCCTATGACCATCTGCGCGACCTGTACCGTCCCAACCACGCCGATTTCACATATGACCGCAAATATGGTCTGCGCGACTGGCGCGGCGGAGGAAGAAGCTCCGGACGAGAGACCGCAACGCGTGTGGTGGCGGGAGCATTCGCGGCTCAATTGCTTGAGACAAAAGGGGTAACCGTCTGCGCCGATGTCACTTCCATTGGAGGATGCGACAATCCGGAGGAATTCGACCGCATCCTACGGGAAGTTCGCGAGACGGGGGATTCTGTAGGGGGAATCGTGACATGCCGCGTGAACGGTATCCCCGCCGGACTTGGTGAGCCGGTCTTCGGGAAACTCCAGCAGATGCTTGCCTCGGCAATGCTATCAATCGGAGGAGTCCACGGATTCGAGTATGGCGACGGTTTTGACATCTGCGCGATGCGAGGGAGCGAAGCCGCTGACCAGATTCAACCCCAAGGTTTCCTCTCCAACCATTCCGGAGGGATTCTCGGAGGGATTTCCAACGGGGAGGAGATAATCTTCCGCGTGGGTTTCAAACCGACACCATCCATATCGCGCCCGCTCCGGACTGTCGACAGCCAAGGGAATCCCTCGGAGATTGTCACCAAAGGACGGCACGACCCCTGCATAGCCCTGCGCGGAGCTGAGGTGGTAAAGGCGATGGCATCGGTGGTGATGCTTGACGCGTGGCTTATGAACCTGTCCGCCAAGGATTTCTGATGGGACGCTACTACAAGGAATACGCCGATTTCCTCGCCATGCATTTCCCGGGACGGAAGATGCAGAAACTGACCGTGGACGCTGGATTCAGCTGCCCGAACCGCGACGGCACCCTATCCACAGGGGGATGTGCCTACTGCAACAACAACTCCTTCTCCCCCGGAAGCCACGAGGGGCGAACCAGTCTCTCTGTTGCGCGTCAGATTGAGGAAAGCAAGATTTTCTTCCGCCGGAAATATCCTGCGATGCGCTATCTGGCTTATTTCCAAAGCTACACCAACACCCACGGCGAACTGTCGCGGCTGCTCGGACTTTACGACGAAGCCCTTGCCGGGGAGGGGGTTGACGGCCTGATAATCGGCACACGTCCCGACTGTCTTCCACAGTCGCTCATTGACGCGCTCGCGATGCGCCACAGGTCGGGACAGTGGATAATGGTCGAACTTGGATCTGAAAGTTCCCACGACATCACACTCAACCGTGTCAACAGATGCCACACCTGGCAGACCACCGTGGATGCCGTAAACCGGTTGCGTCAGGCCGGGTTGCCTGTCGGGCTTCACCTCATAATGGGGCTGCCGGGAGAGACCTGTGAGATGATGATGGAGACCGTCAGGCGGGCCGCCATGCTCCATCCCGACACTATAAAATTCCATCAGCTCCAGATTATCGAGGGTTCCACCCTTGCCCGCGAATGGAAAGAGGGGCGGCGATTTGAGCTTTTCACCCCCGAGACCTACCTTCCACTCTGCCGCGACATCATTTCGGAGATGAACCGCCTGTCTCCATCCACTGCCATAGAACGCTTTACCTCACAGGCTCCCGCCGAACTGCTTGTCGCTCCCCGCTGGGGGCTGAAGAATTACCAGTTCGTCAATCTTCTCCATAATCTCCTGGCCGGCCGCTGATACAATCCCGTTTTTTCATACGCTCCGGAAAACGTTGAAAAAATACGCCTTTAAACCCAGCATTCCCGCGAACTTTTGATGTTACAATTCCGTTTCAATACCAAAAGGGATGTCTAACCCACAAAACCAGAGGTTATGAAAACGAAACACTTGTCACACAGCATTGTCGCCCTCGTCCTGACATTAATCTTCGCCGGAGTCTGCGCGGCTCAGACCGTGCGTGGCGAGGAGATTCCCAAGGACGACAGTAATAAATATGCCTCCGTTGTCGATAACCCGGCAATGTTTACCGGAGTCGGCCCTGTGCTCTCAGGTTCAGTGGACTACGCCGCCCTCCCCACAAAGGCGCGCAAATTCCTCGAAAAGCATTGCGATGGCCACGCCGTTGTGAAATGCGAGAAAGAATTCACCTCAGGGGAGTTCGAGATACAGCTCGCCGACGGCATAGAATTTGAATTCGACTCCAAAGGCAACGTCATCGAGACCGAAGCCCCCGAAGGATATTCCCTCTCCTCACCCCTGCTCAAGGCAGTCGTTCCCGGCAAGCTCTACCGCCTACTGATTCACAACGGATTCGAACAGAGCGTTGAAGCCGTCCACCGCGACCGTTCAGGCTACCGTATCGATGTCTCCGACCCCGTCTTCAAGGCCGTCGCCTTCGACCCCTCCGGAGTCCTCACCCTCGTGGTCAACGACTGACCCCATCCCCGCTTCAAAAACACCACCCCTCATACCTTCAAGTAAACCTTCAAGTAAGTAATCGAAATGTCGGTGTGTCAACAAAACGAATGTTGACACACCGACGTCTCATAATCCCCTAATATTTATTGCATAAGCTTATATCCCATTTGCACTAGCTTATATCCCATTTGCATCAGCTTACATCCCACTTGCATAAGCTTATATCCCATCCGACGATTCCGAAGGAATCCTTTATCTGAATAGCCGTGGGTTGGCGCGAGTGGAAAGCCCCTTTTGAGAGGCTGACACGAAGCGGTAACCCACAGTTGCATTTCGTCAAAGATGATATTCCGGAGGAATCTTTCTTGATATTCCCATTTCGTCAGATACCAAAAAAGATTCCTCCGGAATCAATCGGTTCTTCCTATT
>URLF01000019.1 GCA_900548705.1 uncultured Porphyromonadaceae bacterium
GCCGGGGTGGCCAGCGCGGGCTGTTCCTCCAGCACGGCACGGATGCGCCGGGCGCTGGTCAGGGAGCGGGTAAGCTGCAAAAACACGCCGGAGAACATCATGACCGAGTTGAGCACCTGCAGAACATAGCTCAAAAAGGCGGTCAGCTCGCCGACCGTCATCCGATCGGTCAGAATAAAATTGCCGCCGTACCACATGATGCAGACAATGGCCGTGTACATAACGGCCTGGAACGCGGGCAGGTTGAGCACGGCATACCGGAAGGTGTTGGTGCTGGCGGCGGCCAGCTCGTCATTGACGGTTTCAAACTGCTCATTCTCGTAATCGCCGCGCACAAACGCCTTGATGGCGCGGATGGCGGTTAAGGCTTCCTGTACGCGGCCGTTCAGATGGTCCACAGCAGTCTGCTGGCGGTCATACAGCGGGCTGACCTTGGTTACGATCCAGGCCAGAATAGCGGCCAGGATGGGCGTTGTAATAAGGAAAACGATGGTCAGCTTGGCATTGAGCAAGAACGCCATGCCCAGCCCCATGAACAGCATGACCGGGCTGCGCACCAAAGGCCGCAGGCCGGTGGCCACGGCGTTGAGCATGACCGTGACATCGGTGGTCATGCGGGTAACGAGGGACGGGGTGGAAAAATGGTCCAGGTTGGCAAAGTCGAACTGCTGCAGCTTGCGGTACTCAGCTTCGCGCAGAGCAGCGGCAAAGCCGTTGGCGGCGCGGGCGGCGAACCTGGCGTACAGCAGGCCGGTGATCAGGGCCAGCACAGCGCAGATGATCATCTTGCTGCCCTGCAGCATAATGACCTGCATATCATGGCTGGGCACGCCCTGGTCCACCAGGTCAGACATCAGCATCGGAATGACCATTTCAAAAATACATTCCACAAAAACCAGCCCGACGGCAAGGAATAAATCCCGCCGGTAGGGCTTTAAGTAAGAAAAAACGTGTTTGAGATCCTGCATGTGATTCCAGCTTTCTTGAACGGGCAGCGGCCCGGATGATGAAATACTACCCTTATAATTATAATTCGCGGTGCGGGGCAGGTCAATCAAGAGCAGGCGACAGGTTGGATACAGCGTATACTTGCGCAGAAACGCAAAACAGGGTATACTAATATAATACAGGGCAAGGCTGCGCAAAGCCCCCTGAAAGCTGAATTTACATTCCCGCCCATGCTGCGGCAGACCGGCGGCGCATGATGATAGAAAAGGAAAGTTGAGGCTGCATTTTTTATGAAAAAGGCATTGATCACCGGTGTTACCGGCCAGGATGGCTCTTACCTTTCAGAGTTTTTGATCGAGAAGGGCTATGATGTACATGGCATCATCCGTCGTTCTTCCGTTGACTACCGTGAACGCATTGCCCATCTGGAGGGCAACCCTCATTTCCACCTGCATTACGGCGATATGGGCGATTCGATGAGCCTGGTTGCTGTGATCGGCTCGGTGCGCCCGGACGAAATTTATAACCTGGCGGCCCAGAGCCATGTCCAGGTATCGTTTGATTCCCCCGAATTTACCGCCGATGTAGACGCCATCGGTGTGCTTCGTATCCTTGAGGCTGTCCGTATGTGCGGTCTGGAGAAGACCTGCCGCATCTATCAGGCTTCGACATCCGAGCTTTACGGAAAGGTGGAGGAGGTTCCCCAGAATGAGAACACCCCGTTCCATCCTTACAGCCCCTATGCTGTGGCCAAGCTCTATGGATTCTGGATTATCAAGGAATACCGTGAGGCTTACAATATGTTCTGCTGCTCCGGTATCCTGTTCAACCATGAGTCAGAACGTCGCGGCGAGACCTTCGTGACCCGCAAAATCACTCTCGCGGCCGCCCGTATCGCCCAGGGTAAACAAGACAAACTCTATCTCGGCAATCTTTCATCGCTCCGCGACTGGGGCTATGCCAAGGATTACGTCGAGTGCATGTGGCTCATTCTTCAGAATGACAAGCCCGAAGACTTCGTGATCGCGACCGGCGAACAGCACTCTGTGCGCGATTTCGCGACTCTGGCCTTCAAGAATGTCGGCATCAACCTCCGCTGGGAAGGTGAAGGCATGGATGAGAAAGGTATCGACATCGCTACCGGAAAGGTGCTTGTCGAGGTTTCCCCCGACTTCTACCGTCCGACCGATGTGGTGAACCTCTGGGGCGACCCCACCAAGGCCAAGGGACTTCTGGGCTGGAATCCCTCGAAGACCACCTTCGAGCAGCTGGTCAAGATTATGACAGACGCCGACATGGCGAAAGTCGCTGTAGAGGAGGCCGGAGAGAAGGTGCGTATGAACCTTGCCGAATATCTTGAGAAAGGAATCGTGAAATGATGCAGAAAGATTCAAAGATCTATGTCGCAGGGCATCGCGGGATGGTCGGCTCGGCCATCATCCGCGAGCTTCAGCGACAGGGTTACACAAATATAATCACCCGCACCCACAAGGAGCTTGACCTTTGCCGTCAGGACCAGGTGGAGCGGTTCTTCGCCGAGGAGAAGCCCGAGTATGTCTTCCTGGCTGCAGCCAAGGTTGGCGGTATCATAGCCAACTCATCCGCCCTGGCCGATTTTATGTATGACAATATGATACTTGAGATGAATGTCATCCATTCGGCCTGGAAAAACGGTTGCAAGAAACTGGAATTCCTCGGTTCCTCATGTATCTATCCCCGTATGGCCCCCCAGCCTATGAAAGAGAGCTGTCTGCTGACCTCTGAGCTGGAGAAGACCAACGAGGCATACGCCTTGGCGAAAATCTCAGGTCTGAAATACTGTGAGTTCCTCAACCGTCAGTATGGCACCGACTATATCTCGGTGATGCCGACCAACCTCTACGGTCCCAATGACAACTATCATCCCGAGCATTCCCATGTGGTGCCCGCCCTTATCCGTCGTTTCCACGAGGCCAAGGAGCAGGGGCTGGCAGAGGTGACATGCTGGGGAGACGGAAGTCCGCTGCGCGAGTTCCTCTATGTCGATGACCTCGCCAACCTCTGCGTGTTCCTGATGAACAACTATTCGGGCAACGAGACCGTCAATGCCGGAACAGGCAAGGAGCTTACCATCAAAGAACTTACCGAACTTGTGGCCAAAGTTGTCGGCTACGAGGGTAAAATCCTCTGGGACACGACCCGTCCCAACGGTACCCCCCGCAAGCTCCTTGATGTCTCGAAGAGCCGCGCCCTCGGATGGTCATACACCACCGAGCTTGAGGAGGGTCTGCGCCTCTCATACGAGGACTTCCTCAACAACCCTATGAGGGCCGAACGTTAAGTCCGATTCCTACTCGATAAACAGGGCCGGAAACGGCCCTGTTCCATACTATCCCGCGACTTGAATATGAGTCACCAATCCCTTTCTCTCCCATAAGTTGGGCGGAAAAGCCAATATGAGATAGACTTATGCCATACAGATTTCAAAATGTCGTCAGCAAGCTGTCATTGATGGGAACATTGTTCCTTGCCCCCTTTCTTGTCGGGTGTGACAGTGACAGTCCAGAGTTGATTCCGGTGGTCGATCCTTCATCACAGACTCCCGAAGAGGTCGACAGGGCCGTGTTCGTTTACCTCCTTTCAGACAATTCCCTCGGAAGGGATGATTTTGACCGTGGCAACCTCGCCGATATGATTGAGGCGGCCAAAGCCGGACGCCTGGGTAATAACCGCCTGATTGTCTATCATGACGACTATTATGCGGATTGCCCCGTTTTGAAAGAGGTGACTCCCCTGGGATTGAAAATACTCAAATACTACGACGACTCCGAGGCATCCGTATCTCCCGGCAGGATGGAGCAGGCTATCGCCGATTTCAAATCCTATGCCCCCGCCCGGCGTTACGGGCTGGTTTTGTGGAGCCATGCCTCAGGATGGCTGCAGACCGGGATTGCCGAGCCGCAGACCGGCGCGACCCCTTTGTCATTCGGAGATGACAAGGGAAAGCAGATGAATGTCACCACTCTCGCCCGGATTCTTGATGGCAAGGGGTTTGACTACATCTACTTCGACTGTTGCCATATGGCTTCGGTGGAGTCGCTGTATGAGTTGCGTGATGTCACCCATAAGTTTGTCGGCAGTTGCACCGAGCTGCCCGCCGCAGGTATGCCTTATTACGAGACACTGCCCTCACTGATGGCCTATGACGCGGACCTCGAAGGGGCTGCGGCCGCCACATTCGCCACATATGATGCTATGGAGGGTATGGCCCGCACTCTGACAATCAGCGTCATCAATGCTGACGGTCTCGAGCATCTCGCTCAGGCTACAAAGGCCATTTATTCCCTTCATCCCCAGTTGCCCGACAATTATACCGGACAGCCTTTTGAAAGGCCGAAATATGGGGGCGTACCCTGCTATATGTATGATCTGGAACATTATGTGACAGCTCTTTATTCCGCGTCTCCGAATAGCGAGATGCGCCGCGCCTATGCCGAATGGCTCCTTGCCTTGGATGAGTGCGTCACATATCAGGCTGCCACTCCCTGGGTGTTCAACACAATCAAGATTGACTCCCACTGCGGCTTGTCCACCTATATCCTCCGCAGCGAGACTGATGCCGATACCCACGGTTACCGCCAGCTTTCATGGTACACCGATGTCGCTTCGGCTCTTTTTGCCTCCGAGGGCGAACAATGACCTCCATTACGATTGTTTACAGACTGAGTGTCCCGACTTTGTCAAGCCAGGACACTCAGTCGTAATCCTCAACAGTTGCTTATGATTGAATTGCAGGCTGATTTTATCCCCGGATTGACCCCTAAGGCTCCGGCTGACTCTACGCTCGTCAATGCCGCCAACGAGATTGCCGAGCTGAAAACGTTGTCGTTTGACGACCTTATGGGACGGCTGGCGCAGTCGGCTGTAGACTTTGCTATCAATCTGGCCATCGCCATTGTGGTCTTCTATGTAGGCCGCTTCATCATCCGTAAGATATACCGCCTTATCTCCACGATATTCCTCCGCAGGAAAATAGACAAGTCTCTCGCCACGTTTGTCCTGTCGCTGGTCAATATCGTGTTGTACTTCATACTGATTGTCACGGTCATCGGCATCTTGGGAATAGAGACAACCTCATTCCTGGCAATCTTCGCCTCTGCCGGTGTCGCTGTCGGTATGGCATTGAGCGGCACACTCCAGAACTTCGCCGGAGGTGTGTTGATATTGCTGTTGAAACCCTATAAAATCGGTGACTATATCGAGGTGCAGGGATATGCAGGCACTGTCCGCGAGATTCAGATTTTTCACACTATAATCACGACCTACGACAACAAATCGATTTCGATTCCCAACGGAGGATTGTCCACCGGAAGTGTCAACAACTGGTCGAGGGAGGTATACCGCCGCGTCACCTGGACGGTCTCGATCAGCTATGGCGACAATGTGGATGATGCCCGTAAGGCGATTCTCGATATGTTCGCCGAGGATGAGCGTATCGAGGATACCGCTGTCGCCGTGGAGTCCGGAATGGAGGTTGTCGGCGACGGGAAAGGTTGTGTGGCCGGACATACGGGCTGTCACGCCAATGTGGGGGACACTGTATCGGTTCATGGTGCCGACGAGGAGGATGACATCGATTCCGAAGCGGAGACACCGAAAAAGCCGACATTCCTGGATCGCATACTGCATCGTCACAGGGCGGCGAGAGCGGCTCTTAAAGAGCGTGAGCGCAAGCAGGAAGAGGCTATCAGGCTTCTTATTCCGAAACCTGACCATTCGCCGAAGGTGCTTGTCAACAATCTCGGGGAGTCGAGCGTCGACCTCCAGGTGAGGGCTTGGACAAAGACGGGAGAATACTGGAATGTTTTCTATTATTATAACGAGAAGTTCTACAATGAACTTCCGAAATACGGCATCCGCTTCCCCTTCCCGCAAATGGATGTGCATCTCGACAAATGAGATAGTCTGTCGGAAAATATTAGCTTTAAGGGCGGGAAAAATATTCGAAATGGCGATTTTGACCCGCTCCCTTTCCCGAGTCTCGGGAGAAATTCATAAGTTTGTCGGAAAATATGGTATATCGGTGTCAAACCGGCCATATGTTCTGACAGATTTATTAATCATATGAAGCAAAAGACAGAGATTCTATACTCCTTTTTATCATTGCTGTTGTCGCTGGTGTTTTCCTCATGCGAGATGTTTGAGGAACATCCCTATGATGTCGATATCCGGGGAGGACGTGACATCAATGCCCGCAATATCGCCCGGATTGAGCCTGCGATGGACGGATGCAAGACAATGAGAATAGCTATGATAAGCGACACCCAGCGGAGCCTTGACGACCTCAAGGATGCCATAAAGGCAATCAACGCCCGCGATGACATTGATTTTGTCTTGCACGGAGGGGATATCAGCGATTTCGGACTGACGGATGAGTTTGAATGGACACGCGACGCGATGGAAAAACTCACCGTTCCCTATGTGGCGGTTATCGGCAACCATGACTGTCTCGGTACGGGCCGCGACGCTTACCGTGGTATATACGGCGAGGTGAATTTCGCCTTCACGGCTGGTAACGTCAGGTTCATATGCCTCAACACGAATGCCCTCGAATATGACTATTCCGAACCGGTGCCTGACTTCAATTTCCTCGACAGGCAGCTCGAAGGTTTCCCGGCTGAAGCGGAGAAAACGGTGTTTCTGATGCACGCTTGTCCCGGGTCTGAGGTGTTCAACAATAATGTGATGAAGATATTCCAGCGTTATGTCAACATGTTTCCGCAGGTGCAGTTCTGTGCGTATGGCCATAACCATCAGTTTGACATGTCGGATATGTTTGGCGACGGGATAATCTATTGCCAGTGTCCCAACGTGGCGAAAAGGAAATACCTTGTGTTCACCATCAAAGAGGAAGGAGGGTTTGACTGTGAGGCGGTGGATTTCTGACCGGGTGATGATTCTTGCGGCGGTGCTGTTGATGGTGCTTGCACCTTTCCGGACAAGTGGTGCCGAGCTGGTGGATTCAGTCAGTGGCGGCTCGAAGTATGACAACCGCGTCCATCATTACCGCGATGCCTGGGGCGCGTTGATTCCCACCCATTTCAAACTGCAATATGCCGGTGGAATGGGAATGCTGTCTGCCGGTATCGGCTGGGATTACGGCAAGCGGGGACAATGGGAGACCGACCTGCTGTTTGGTTTCATCGCCAAGCATTCCTCGCGCAGGGCCAAGATGACGATGACCCTCAAACAGAATTTCATCCCGTGGAGCGTCTACCTTGGAAAAGGTTTCTCCCTTGAGCCTCTGACGACAGGCATCTATTTCAACACGGTGTTTGGAAGCGAGTTCTGGAATCATCAGCCTGACCGCTATCCCTCTGGATATTACACCTTCTCGACCCGAATACGCACCCATGTCTTCATCGGGCAGCGGTGGAGGTTTGACATCCCCCACTCACGCCGTCATTTCTTCAAGTCGGTGTCTGTTTTCTATGAGCTTAGCAGCAGCGATTTCTATATCATCACGGCGGCGCGTAACCATTCATTGAGCCCCGCCGACTATCTCAGGCTGTCGTTCGGCCTCAAATGCGACATATTCTGAACCTTGGGGGGAAGACACAATCAGGGCGCCACGGGGATATCGTTTCCGTGGCGCCCTGCCGTATGGGAATGAGGCAGTCGGACTATAAGCCGGGTTCTGTCGGATCGTGGGTTTCGGACATCCCGGAGGATGACCGACCTGACGCGTCCGGTCCGTCATTTATCTGTGCCCGATGTTTCCATCGCGACTAATCGGAGTTGTCTGAAACAACTCCCGTAGCAGTCTACCCTCCGGCAACGGGCGAGCAACCCTTAGATGCCGGTTTACTTGACCTTGCAACCCATAAGACGTGCGGCGCGTCATCTCGCGGTGACGCCCGGTGGGCTCTTACCCCGCCTTTTCACCCTTACCGGCCGGTACAAGCCCGGCAGGCGGTCGTTTTCTGTCACGTTTCCTCCACGGTCACCCGCGGCTTCCCGTTAGGAAGTATGGCGCTCTTTGTTGCCCGGACTTTCCTCAGGCGGCGTTACGTGTAACCCGCCGGCGACGGACCGTCCGGCTGCCTCAATGTGGCTGCAAATTTACTGATTTTTTGTCGAAAATCCGCAACTTGTCGTGGATTTTCCGTATATTTGCGAGATGAAAATTACCGCTTCACAGCGAAAACTGATAGCCTCGCTCTCCTCGGCCCGCCGCCGGAGGGAGGAGAAGCTTTTTGTCGCGGAGGGTATACGGTGTCTCAGCGAACTGTTGCCTGTGTTCCGGCTCCGTTATCTGGTCGCGACTTCTGCGTGGCTCGAAGCGAATGGCGACCGTCTGGCGGAATTGACCGGAAACGGACTGACCGATGACAGGCTGCTTGTCGCCAAAAACGACGAGATGGAAAGGATGTCGACGATGACCACCCCTCAGGGTGTGTTAGGTGTGTTCGAGATGCCCGACCCGACCGGTGGGGCGGCTGACATCAACCCCGGCGAGCTTGTGCTGGCCCTTGACAGGGTGCAGGATCCCGGCAATCTCGGGACGATAGTCCGCACAGCCGACTGGTTCGGGGTCAGGACCATCCTCGCCTCATCCGACACTGTCGATGTCTACAACCCCAAAGTGCTGCAGTCCACGATGGGTGCCATCGCGCGGGTGAATGTCCTCTATTGCGACCTCGTGGAATCCCTCCGGACATTAGTCGCAAAGGGTATTCCGGTTTATGGCACCTTCCTCGACGGGAAGAATCTTTACAAGGCGAAACTCGACGGGGGGGTGGTCGTGATGGGTAATGAAGGCAATGGCATTTCTCCGGTTGTGGCCGAACTTGTCACCCGCCGGGTCACTATCCCGTCATATCCCGAAGATAACGATACGGTGGAATCCCTGAATGTCGGCATTGCTACCGCCGTGGTGCTTTCTTATGCCCGGATGCGGGCGGCCGCCGACTGATACTGTCAACCCAGTCAATCCCTCAGCAATGGCAAAACTCAAAGAAAAGACCCTGTGGTTCTGCTCCGAATGCGGAAATGATTTCCCTAAATGGGAGGGGCGTTGTCCCTCTTGCGGAGCGTGGGGCACACTTGTCGAGGAGAAGGTGAAGACCACCTCGAAAGGTGGCCTGAAGGCCCCTCTTGGAGCCACCCCGAAATCCATGCCCAAAAAGGTGTCTGAAATCGAGACTGCCGATGAGCCGCGCATCCATATGCCGAGCGAGGAGCTCAACCGCGTACTCGGCGGTGGGCTGGTGCCTGGCTCGATGGTGCTTATCGGAGGGGAGCCGGGTATAGGGAAATCAACCCTTGTGCTGCAGAACATCCTCTCCATAAAGTCGCGCCGTATGCTCTATGTCTCGGGGGAGGAGAGCGCGACCCAGATAAAGTTGCGCGCCGACCGGATAGGGCGTATGAGCGACAACTGCTATGTCGTCACCGAGACCTCCCTTGAAAGCATATTCACCCATATCGAACAGATACAGCCTCAGTTGCTGATTGTCGATTCCATCCAGACGATAGCCTCCGATGAGATAGAATCCTCCGCCGGAAGTGTGAGCCAGGTAAGGGAATGCGCCTCCCGATTGCTTCGATACGCCAAGCAATCGGGCGTGCCTGTGATGCTGATAGGGCATATCAACAAGGAAGGCTCGCTGGCCGGTCCGAAGGTGCTGGAACATATCGTTGACGCCGTCCTGCAGTTCGAGGGTGACCGCCAGTATATGTACCGTATTCTCAGAGCTGTCAAAAACCGTTTCGGCAACACCTCGGAGCTTGGCATATATGAGATGTGTCAGCGCGGATTGCGTGAGGTGACCAATCCCTCGGAGATGCTGATTTCCCAGCATGACGGCGAACAGCTTTCGGGTTGCGCCATCGGAGTTACCCTTGAAGGGATACGCCCCTTCCTGATTGAGGCGCAGGCGTTGGTGAGCACGGCGGCCTATGGTACCCCGCAGCGGTCTGTTACCGGATTCGACTCCAAAAGGATGAACATGCTCCTGGCTGTGCTTGAAAAACGCGTGGGCTTCAAACTCGCCCAGAAGGATGTGTTTCTCAATATCGCTGGCGGCTTGAAGGTGGCTGATCCGGCCCTCGACCTGGCGGTGATTGCCGCTATCCTGTCGTCGAATGTCGATATGGCGGTGCCGCAAGGTGTCTGCCTCAGCGGCGAGGTGGGCCTCAGCGGGGAAATCCGTCCAGTCACCCGTATGGAGCAGCGTGTCCGCGAGGCGGAGAAGCTCGGGATGAAGACCATCCTCATCCCTCGCGGGTCGCTCAAGGGGGTTGATACCTCGAAGTTGGCCATAGAGGTGGTGGAAGTCGCCAAAGTGGAGGAGGCGTTTCGCCGCCTGTTCGCGTGATTTCACCCTCTTCCCCGGCCATGAGGCAAAAAAGTTTGTTCCTGATGCAACCTTTTGGATATAGTCTGCGTCTAACGGAGTATAATAATATAAAGAGTCATAGCGGCTCCCAATGCCGGGAGCCAGGAACAGAAAGCAAAGAAATATATTCATCATACTGATTTCTTGACAATGAAAAAAATCTTTTCCAGACTCCTTTTCGTGTTGATAGGAGTCATCGCATTCTCGACGCAAGTACGCGCTCAGATGCCGACGGATCCCCTTCCCCTCGACCCGCAGGTGAGAAAGGGTGTGCTTCCCAATGGTCTTACCTATTACATCCGTCACAATGAGACCCCCAAGGGGCAGGCCGACTTCTACATCGCGCAGAAGGTCGGCTCAATCCTTGAAAACGACGAGCAGCGCGGTCTGGCGCACTTCCTGGAGCATATGTGCTTCAACGGCACCGAGAATTTCCCCGGCAATGAGCTGGTGGCCTGGCTTGAGACCAAGGGTGTGAAGTTCGGACAGAACCTCAACGCCTACACCTCAATCGACGAGACTGTCTACAACATCTCCAATGTTCCCACCGCGAGCATCGCCGTGCAGGACTCCTGCCTGCTCATTCTCCACGACTGGGCTGACGGCCTGTTGCTCCTCCCCGAGGAAATCGACAAGGAGCGCGGCGTGATCCATGAGGAATGGCGTTCGCGCAATGTCGGTCAGCAGCGACTGATGGAGCAGATGGCTCCCGCTATGTATCCCGGTTCGAAATACGGCTACCGTCTCCCTATCGGTACGATGGAGGTTGTCGACAACTTCCCTCCCCAGGCTCTGCGTGATTACTACGAGGCCTGGTATCGTCCCGATCAGCAGGGTATCGTGGTTGTCGGCGACATCGATGTGGATCGTATCGAAAACAAAATCAAGGAGATTTTCTCACCCATCAAGATGCCTGAGAATGCTCCCGAGCGCGTATATGAGGCTGTCCCCGACACTGACGGCACTATCATCGTGGTCGGCACCGACCCCGAGATGCCCAACTCCCGCGCCTCCATCTACTTCAAGAACGATGTCCTCCCCCGCGAATACCGCAACACTATGGCCTACTGGATGCAGGATTATGTGTGCGACATGATTTCCGCGATGCTCAACAACCGTCTTGACGAGATTTCCTCCACTCCTGACTCCCCCTTCGCAGGTGCCGGCGCTTTCTACGGGAACTATTTCCTTTCCGACACCAAGGACGCTCTGACCCTGGTGGCCATCGGCAAGGGTGATGACATCCTCCCCTCCATGGCCTCGATTTACCGCGAGCTGCTCCGCGCCGAGCGTGGCGGTTTCACAATCTCTGAGTATGACCGTGCCCGCAGCGAGTACCTTTCCCGTCTGGAAAAGGCTTACAACAATCGCGAGAAGGCTGAGAATGAAAGTTATGTCAACTCTTATGTCCGCAGCTTCATCGACGGCACTCCTGCTACCGGTATCGAGATGAAATACCAGACCCTGAGCATGCTTCTTCCCCAGCTTCCTGTGGATATAATCAACCAGACACTCAAGGAACTTGTTAAAGAAGACAACCGTGTGGTGACAGTGATGCTTCCCGAAAAGGATGGTATCAAGGTTCCCACAGAGGATGCTATCCGTCAGATGATGGCCGCGGTTGACGCAGAGGATATCCCCGCGTTCGTAGACGAAGTAAAGGATGAGCCCCTCATCGCCAACCTCCCCGCTCCCGGCAAGGTTGTCGCCACCCAGGAGCTTCCCCAGTGGGGCGCTACCGAGTGGACCCTTTCCAATGGTGCGAAGGTGGTTGTCAAGAAGACCGACTTCAAGGCTGACGAGATTCTTCTCGATGCCCAGGCTCTCGGCGGAACTTCCGTTTATCCCGACAGCTACGCCAACACTCTGATATTCCTTCCCCAGGGCGCGCTTGGCCAGTATGGTCTCGGCACCTACACCTATAAGGATGTTCAGAAGTATCTCCAGGGCAAGCAGTGCCAGGTTAGCTTCCAGTTTGACGACTATTGCCGTGACATCTCAGGTTCAACCACTCCCAAGGACCTGAAGACCATGATGGAGCTTCTTTACAGCCACTTCACCCAGTTCAACATGTCGGCTGACGAGTTCCAGGCCACCCAGAACATGATTACCGGATTCCTCCACAATCAGGAGACCAATCCCCAGTATATCTTCTCCCGCGATCTCCGCAAGGCTCTCTATGACACTCCCCGCAAGTCTGCCCTGACAGTCGAGGCTGTCGAGAACGCTTCCCTCGATGAAATCAACAAGATTGTCAAGGACATGACCGCCAACGCCGCCGACTACACCTTCTTCTTTGTGGGAAATGTGGATATGGATGAGCTCAAGACCCTTTGCGAACAGTACATCGCGACTCTTCCCGGCGATGCCGCCACCGCTTCCAAGGCTCCTGTCGTTGACGGTTCGCTTGGTGTGAAGAAGGGTGAGAAGGTGACCACCTTCACCGCTCCGATGCAGACTCCCCAGACATTTGCCGCTGTTGTGGAATTTGCTGAAATCCCCTACACCGCGAAAGACCGCGCCCTTTCTGACATCGCCGGTCAGGTGCTGACCGAACGTCTTCTCAAGAAGGTTCGTGAAGACATGGGTGCTGTTTACTCAATCTGGGCATCCGGCGTAATGAGCCGCCAGAACGTTCCCAATACCATCCTTCAGTCAGTCTTCCCCATGAAGCCTGAAATGAAGGAGCAGGTGCTCGACATCATCGCTTCCGAGTTCAAGAACATGGAATCCGATGTCACTGCCCAAGAACTCGCCAAGGCTGTGGAGTTCAAGGTCAAGGAGGCCACCGAGGCCAAGGAGAAGAATGATGCATGGCTCGGCACTATGGCCGGCACCGCCCTCAACGGAGTGGATGTGTTCAACGGCAATGTAGAGCTTCTCCAGTCTCTGACTCCTGCCGATGTTCAGGACTTCATGAAGCGCATGAACGCCGACGGCACTTACCGCGTGATCATCCTCGACCCCGAGGCTGCTCCCGCCGAATAATCTCGACCAATATCCCCTTATGATAAAACCGTCGGTCTCTTACTCAGAGGCCGACGGTTTCATTTTTCCACCCTCACTGACTCCATTTCGACAAAAGACCGTTAACATATTTTTACAATTGGGGGGGGTAAATTGAGCTTTTTTTATTAATTTTGCAAACCGTAGGAGTAGATGATTATCGCTTGCAACGCGACAACCCCCTCATATCGCGTGGATAACCTTGAATCATATCCAAAATCTGACAACCTTAACCAATCATAAACATAAATTTAACTTTATGAACACATTGTTTACACGCTTATGGTGCGTGGCGGCTATGACGTGCGCCGTGGCTTCTGCCAATGCTGCTACGGATGAGGCTGGCAACAACTTCATCTATTTTGGTAGCATGAGCAAGAACAACTATCCTCCGCACATACAGTATGCCGACGACTGGGAAGCAGGCAAGATGTATGAGACAGCTCCCGGCTCTAACATCTATGAAATCGTGGCAGATACCCGTGATTTGACATGGGGCGCCTGGTTCCACTTCTATTACGAGCTTGCTGACACCGAGGTAGTCTCAGACGCTTACTACCTGAATATCATCCATCCCAAGGGTGGAAAAGACTCAGCTGTCATGCCGATGGCCGGACGCAGCGGCATCTATGCTACTGACGATGTTGAGAAAACATCAATCACACAGTCGACCGGAACCTGGCATCTTCCTGATGGTAAATACCGTTTCCGTCTCGATATGAACGAGAACAAGCTCTACGCCATTCCTGAAGGAGAGCCCCTTTTGCTTGTCAGGGACAATGACGATTTCAGCTGGAATCTGCTTGAACGCTATTCCTCCCTCACCAAAATCAACAACTATTATGAACCGGGCGGCAATCTGACCATCAGGATGTATGACCCCTTCAACCAGCAGTGGCTTGTCCCGAATGGTTCCGCTGTCCTGACGACAGGTACCAGCAAGACTCTTGATTACACACCTTCCTCGACCCGGGATGACGCGTTTGTCGTCTCTGACTGGGGCGGTGGTGTCCTCAGGGGAGGAGCAAAGTTAGGAACCATTTACCGCATCGACATCATGCCTGACACCCCGAGCGAGATTGCCTGGACTCCGATAGACAAGGAATCGATATCGGTGGTAGGTGATTTCAGCGGCTGGATCTTCACTACGGTTTCCCGAAAGGAAGGGACAGAGGCGGTATATGACATAGAATTCCCCGCAGGCACGGATGAATTCAAGATTGTCCTCGGAAACTCATGGGACTTTCCGCAACTCGGAACCGACGGTTCTCTGAAAACTGAAGGAGAAAACAAGGTGATGGGTCTCGCCCCCTCAGAAACGGGTAATCTTGAAAACTCACGTTTCCCCGGAGGACTCGCTGAACCTGTCACGGTTTCAATCAACCTCACTACAGGTAAAGCAACTTTCCCTGCCAACTGCCATATGACGATGGGTGTCGCCAATTCCCAGGCCGTGGCACCGGTAAACCGCACGGATCTTTTCGTGCAGACCCCTTATGATTCGTTCTCTCCCTGGAAAGACTGCTCGGATGCGGTGCTTTCCTCTTTCCAGTCAGTGCCGAAAATCTCGGATGACACCTACTCCGGCCGAATCTATGTTCCCGCCGGTGAGTTCAATCTCCGTTTCATCAGCGAACTCACAGCCTTAGGTACCCCCAACAAGGTACTCGCGCCTCCTACCGGCGAGGATCGCGAGCTTGCCATTTCCGGCAATGTGGCTTACAGCTCGGCCAGCGTGCTTTCTTCCGACCAGGCCGGATACTGGACTTACCAAGGCAAGAGCAGGAATGATGGATGGGAAGGTGGCTATGTGACCGTGACCGTCACCACCGGAAGCTCTTCTTCCGTGAAATTTGAGTTCAGCAGTATGCAGGGCGATGAGCCTGCGAGTGAAATCTACCTCATCGGCAGTCCTCAGGGATGGGATATCTCGGATGGTTCGATGCCCCTCAAGCTGACATCGAAAGGTGGCTATTACGGATGGTATGACATCTCAAGCTCAGATGTATATTTCCGCTTCTACACAGAGCTGGGCATATGGGACGACGAGCATTCGATTGGTTCCGGTACTTCATGGAATGACCTGGAAATCAGCCTACCCTACGGCTCCTGTTACGAGGGTTTTTGCAACACCGGCAACCAGGGCAACTGGTATGTCAGTGGGTGGTCAGGAGGAACTATGTATTTCTATGTGTCCCCCTCAGACCGCACTATCTGTGTCTCACGCGAGCCTATCGAAGCTGCCGGAGAAATCATCGATCCCTCCACGGTGAAGACCCTTTATCTCTATAACAACGGGGAATATGTGAAGATGGAAAAGGGGAAGGATGGACTCTACCAGGCCCAGACCTATCTTTATGTTGACGTGCCTGATGAAACAGGTGAATTCCGTCTCTTCACCAAGAAATTGCCGATTTCGACCGAAGAACCTGCATGGGAGGGTAGCTTCGCGTTGTCAGCGACCAGTGACGCGTTGCTTGAGTTTGACGATATGGATGTGGCCGAGGCGACCTTCACCATACAGGATGAGGTGACTACTTCCGGAGCGAAGCCATTCCGTCTCATCAATCACCATAACTCCTCGATGAACAGCTATTATGTCTCGGTGGATCTTGACAACAGACGCCTGTATGTCGAGCGCGAACGTAGTGGTTTCTATCTCTGCGGTGGCCTTACAGACGGTCGTTTCCCCACTTACACCAACCGAAAGGAATTCGCCAAATACCGCATCCCTTACAGTGGTGGCCTGGTGGATATCCCCGCCGGTAAGCTGGATTTCACTTTCTGTCCCGGTATCGCCACAGCGCAGGAAAGCACTTATAATCAGCCAGTGACATTCAACGACGGGTTAGCCGAGTCGGGATATATGTCCTGGTATGGAGCCCATGTGACCTGCTCAGACTGGAATGGAGGCAAGGTGCTGGTCTCCTCCAGTTATATGCTGGATTTCTCAACAATATCAGAGCTGACCTGCTACACAGCCATCGGCCTGGATCCTTACACCACCTCGACTTCTGCTTTCACACAGACCGCTCCCGGCAGCCTCGTGTTCAAGGGTAAGGCGAAATTCGCAGACCGTGTGAATCCTTGGATGGATTTCCATATCAAGCGTCTTGAAAACCGGACAATCAATGTCGCCTCACGCACATGCTACACCGGTACAGGTGGAAATCCCATGTATGAAGGGGAGAACATCGTTGTGCCTGTCGACGGTGCCGTCAATACCAAGCTGGGATTCAACGGACAGTCCTTCAGTTTCCCGTCATTGGTTGGTTCCGGTGAGATGGATGTGACCCTTGACCTTAACAACATGACCCTCACTGCCACCATCCCCACCGAGAATGAAGGCTCCATTTATGAAGCTGTCTCAGGAACCAATCCCGACCTTGACGGTATGACCGGTTATCCCTCCGCCGAGCAGGATGACGCGGTTGTGCTTGAGGCCCAGGTAAGCGGTGAGTCGGAGAATGGCTATGACTTCAACCTCACAACCCCTGACGGGTCTGTGATCGCTCCCGCCAATACCACTGTAGTAAACTTCGACCAGACCGGCTCATGGAGCGGCCCGTTTGTCAAGAGCAGCGCTGCCGCCCCCGGCCGTAACTCTGTCCGCCGTGCCGCGTCCCAGAGCGCCACATGGCACTTCGATATGCCCGAAGGACAGAACGGTACGCTAAGTATGCTCATTGACGAGGCCAACTCGACCCTGACCATCTTCTCCTCGGCCCACAACAGCGGATATTTCATCCTCGGCCTGAACAACGACCTTCAGGCAAGTGTCGAGAAGCTCCCGACCCTGCGCGGCAATATGCTGACCCGTTCCAACGGCACAACCTATGACGGGGAAATCACCCTTGGTTCCGAAGCCCTCTCGGGTATCACATTGAGGTTCGCAAAGGATTTCGCCGGAATGTATGGTGTCTACACCCCGATGTATAGCCTCGCCACACTGGATCTCACCGGTGACAACCGTGTCGCAAGTCAGCCCGCGCTGCGGGAGGGTGACACCAACATGGCCACCTTCTGGACAATCAAGGCTCCCGCAGGGAAAGTAGCGATCAGCTATGATCCCGTCAACGGCAAGCTTACCGCTGACCGTGGAAGTGCGGGTGTTGACAATGTGCTGGCCGATGCCGCCACAGGAATATCTGTCGCTCCCGGTGAGGGTTGCGTGGTAATCACCTCTTCCCAGGCTGCCCGTCTGACAATCTACTCGGTCACCGGTGCTGTCGTGCGCGTGGTCGATGTTCAGAGCGGCCAGACTACAGTTGAGCTTCCCGCCGGACTCTACATCGTCAACCGTGAGAAACTGTATGTACGCTGACAACAGTCAGTGAACTCTGTCCGATAACGATTCGGGGCCGTGTCGATTCTGACACGGTCCCGTTTGTTTTTCCGGAAGTGATGAATTCCAAATGATTGAAGTTTGAAAAATGGGGAAAAATCGTTAAATTTGCGATGTGTTTCAAAAATACCATGATTAGGCCGGATTTTCGGTCAATCTTTATCTTACTTACATTTCTTACATCATGAAATCTATCAAAAGGAATTTCCTTGCGCTGATGCTCGCGATGGGATCGGCTGGGATGGTTATGGCTGCCGATTACGGTTTGCCCGCAGCCATCCAGGATGGCAACATTCTCCATTGTTTCAACTGGACGATGGCTGATGTCAAGGCCGAGCTTCCCAACATCGCGGCTGCCGGATTCGGTTCCGTGCAGCTCTCTCCGCTCCAGCGTGCGGATGTCCGTCAGGGTTCCCCCTGGCATGACCTTTACCGTCCCTACGACCTTGCTTTCAAGTCGAGCGGCATGGGCAGCGAGCAAGATCTCAAGAGCCTCTGTGAGGAAGCCGCTTCTTACGGTATAAAAATCATCGTGGATGTCGTGGCCAACCATGTCGACAAGACTTCGGGGTATCACGACACATGGTGGGATTCCAACGGCCGCGTCCGCTGGAACGGCGGCATCAACTATGGCGACCGCTACTCGATTACCCACGGACAGCTTGGCGACTACGGCGACATCAATTCCGAAGACGCCGAGGTATGCGCCCGTGGAAAGGCATATGTCCAGAAACTCCATGACCTTGGTGTGAAGGGTATCCGCTGGGATGCCGCCAAGCATATCGGCCTCCCCTCGGAAAGCTGCAACTTCTGGACTGCCGTGACATCCGTGCCCGGAATGTACCATTATGGTGAGATACTTGATGCTCCCGGCCCCAATGCCTCCATCATCAAGGAGTACACCAATTACATGTCGGTGACCGACAACAAATACAGCAATGGTGCCGCACGCGAGAACGGCGGTATTCCTTTCGGATATGGCGGCGCGCATGTGGTGGACTACGGCTGCTCCGACACCAAGATGGTTTATTGGGGCGAAAGCCATGACACATACGCCAACGAGGAGTGGTCGCAGAATGTAGACCAGAGCGTCATCGACCGCGCTTATGCCTCATTCGCCTGCCGCAACGGGGCCACCGCCCTCTATCTTGCCCGTCCGAATGCCCGAGGCTTCAACAACATAAAGGTAGGTAAAGGCAGCACCGCTTTCAAGAGCAAGGCAATCGCCGAGGTCAACAAATTCCGCAATGCCATGGTCGGCAAGGCTGACTGGTGTGAGGCAGGAGGGAATACATTCTGCGTGACCCGTAAGGATGGTGGCGCTGTCATCGTCATGAAGGGAAGCGGAAATGTCTCGGTCAAGAATGGCGGCGGTTACTGTCCTGCCGGCACATACACCGACAAGGTAAGCGGCGCAACCTTCACCGTCACCGCGTCGACTATCTCGGGTAATGTCGGTTCGAGTGGAATCGCTGTCATCTATAACGGCAGTGTGAATCCCAATCCCGACCCCAATCCTGATCCCAACCCGGATCCCAATCCTGATCCCAACCCCGGCGACTTCACTATTTACTACGACAACTCCAATACCTCATGGAGCAACGTGAACATCCATTACTGGGCCACACCTTCCACTACCTGGCCCGGCACAACCATGACCAAGGTCGAGGGTAATATCTGGAAATACACCTTCCCCTCCGATCCCTCATCATTGACCGGCTTCCTCTTCTGCGACGGCAGCGGTTCGGGTGACAACAACCAGACCGCCGACCATTCAGGAGCCCCCGTCAATGGCCATCTTTATAAGGGTGCAGGCGGCGCGAAGGGTGCTGTCTCCGACGAGGGTGTTTATTCCGTCAGCCCGCAGAAGCCTGTCGTTACCGCCTCTCCCGCCAGCGGAAGCCGTTTCTCTGAATCTGTCAAGGTGACCCTCTCGGTAGCTCCCGCCACCACTATCTACTACACCATTGACGGTTCTACCCCCAACGCTTCCTCAAGCCGTTATTCCGCTCCGCTGACTTTCACGGAGACCACCACCCTGAAGACCTACGTCAAGAATGACGTCGGGGAGAATATCCAGAGCTTCACTTACACCAAGAACAGTGGCCCCGTGCCCCAGCCCGGCAACAGTCTCAACACTGATTACTACAAGGTCAATCCCGATGGCAAGGTCGGTTCGAACAAGACCATCAATATGACCTTCACCAAGCTGAACAATGACAACCGTATGTGTGTGGCCGATAACGCCCTCTCCAACAGGACCGAGAATGAGCTTATCGCCCAGGGTGTGGCCCGCGACATCGCGAGCGCTCTCCGTGGCAAGCATGAGTATCCCGTCGTTGACTCTTACGCCATCTATGCGGCTTACGACAGCCAGAACCTCTATCTCGGCGTCCAGTATGTCTACACAGTCTGGGATCTCTACGGCGACGGCAAGCTGACCAACGGCGCGGCCAAGCCTTATAACATGGATGGCCGTCTGATGATTGCTTTCGACCTCGACCCCTACAAGGAGATGAGCGGTGTACTGACCTCCGGAAGCACCATCTGGGATGAGGGTGGTCAGTTCAACACTTTCGACAACGGGACTGACTGTATCTGGATCGGCAGCACCAAGTCGACTGTCGGCACTCCCGGTCTCTTCTTCCCGATGAATGACGGCAAGACCAGCTACGACGCTCCTTACTGCGTTAGCCTCGATGCCCCCTTCTATGGTTGCCAGGATGGTCTTCTCCCCTCTATCACCCATATCTGGGGACAGAAGGATTTTGAATATGACGCTGAGATACTTCAGACAAATGACAATTTCGTTGACCTTATCAATGAGATTCCCAAGGACCAGCACACATTCTATGAGTGGAAGTTCCCCCTCTCGAAACTTGGTATCACCGAGGACTACATCAAGAACACCGGTATCGGTGTGATGGTGATTGACACCTACGGCCAGGGCGCGACCGGTTCAACCCCCTATGATCCCACTTGCTTCGACAACGCCAAGACCCCTTATTCCAAGGACAATTCTTCAAGCGCTGAAAAGGAGGATACCGACTGCTTCACCTACGCCCATGCCCGCATCGGTAAGCTCGCCCAGACTTCCGGCGTGGAGACAATCGTTGTCAACACCGAGAATGTCGAGGATGCAGCTCCCGAATATTACAATCTCCAGGGTGTGCGCGTGCTTGAGCCGACCCCCGGCATCTATGTTGTCCGTCGCGGCAATGTGGTGACCAAGGAGGTTGTCCGCTGATAATGTGACCTCGCCGGGATGGTTTTCCCGGCCTGATATGTAATACCGCTTCACAGAATCGATTCCGGATATAAGTCCAAATCGAGACTGTGAAGCGGTTTCATTTAGCGGCAGGGATATTCTTTACAGTGCGGTATGATTACGGTGAGGTATGATTACAGTGTGATATGATAATAAAGACGAAAATCGTCGGTGTGCCGAAAATTATCCGTGTCAATATTTAATGTTTATCTGTGCCAAGATTTCTCATTGACAAAATTATGGCGGTTTCCCGGACGATTCCGGAGGAATCTAACTTTGCGCAATCGTTATAATCGTTATTAAGAGGTTGGAGTCGCGACATTGAGGGGGCCGCGTTATCGAGGGGGTTAGAGTCGCGGCATTGAGAGGGTATGAACGCGGCGTGTCAGAGACGGTTGAGGAGCAGACGGAGGACAAGCAATGTAGCCTTGTCGATGATTTCTGAACGCGGCCCGGCCAGATGGTATAGCTCCGAGAAGGTTCCGCGAGGGGTGGTGACAGCCGTCCAGACGGTGCCGACCGGCTTGTCGCCTGAACCTCCTCCGGGACCTGCAATGCCTGATGTGGCCACCGAGCAATCGGCGTGGAAGGCCTGGCATGCTCCTTCGGCCATCGCTCTGACTACCTCTTCCGAGACCGCTCCATGAGTTTCGATGAGTGAGGGGTTGACACCAAGGATGTCGGCTTTCGCCGCGTTTGAATAGGTCACGGTTCCCCCGTTGTAGACATCCGAACATCCGGCCACAAGAGTCAGATGGTGGGCTATGTTACCCCCGGTGCAGCTTTCGGCTGTCGAGAGTGTGAGCCCTTTTTCCCGGAGAATGTCGATGAGGTCGGGGGCTATTTCCTCAAGATCACGCAGAATATAAGGATCCATAGTTTTTCACATTGTCACCCTGGCATAGGGGGCCGCGTCGTAACGGCAAAAATCCTTGTCAAGGTATTTGAATTGTCCGGCGATGGCTATCATGGCCGCGTTGTCGGTGGTGAACGCGCGTTTGGGGATAAACGCCTCTATGCCGTGTGCCTCGCAATAGTCGGCGACAGCTTTGCGTACCCCTGAGTTGGCCGATACACCTCCGCCGATGGCGATGGTCTTGACCATTGTCTGTCTGACCGCCTTGTCGAGCTTGTCGATAAGGATGTCGATGATAGTTTTCTGGAGGGAGGCGGCGAGGTCGGCCTTGTTCTCTTCGATGAATGCTGGGTTGAGCTTGATATTGTCGCGCAATGTGTAGAGAAACGAGGTCTTGAGTCCGCTGAAACTGTAGTCAAGGCCTGGGATATGGGGCTTGGCGAATTTGAATCGTTCAGGGTCTCCCTCGGCGGCGAGACGGTCGATATGCGGGCCGCCGGGATAGGGGAGGCCCATAACTTTGGCGCACTTGTCAAACGCTTCCCCGGCAGCGTCGTCGATGGTCTGGCCGATTATCTCCATATCGTTGTAGCCTTTGACCAGGACCAACTGGGAGTTTCCGCCTGAGACCAGGAGGGTAAGGAAGGGGAATGACGGCACTTTGTCTTGGGGCGTTTCCTTGACGAAGTGGCTCAGCACATGTCCGTGGAGATGGTTCACCTCTATTATAGGTATGCGTAACCCCAGCGACATGCCTTTGGCGAAGGATGTGCCTACAAGGAGTGAGCCAAGCAGCCCGGGGCCACGGGTGAAGGCGATCGCGTCGAGGTCGTGACGCGTTATGCCGGCGCGTTTTATGGCTGCGTCCACTACCGGCACTATGTTTTGCTGATGGGCGCGTGATGCGAGTTCCGGTACTACTCCTCCGTATTCCTCGTGGACGCTTTGTGAGGCAATCACGTTGGATAGGAGGAGGCCGTCACGGATGACGGCCGCCGATGTGTCGTCACATGACGACTCTATTCCGAGGATTGTGACGGTTTTTTGGTTCATGGTTGCAAAGTTACAAAAAAATAGGGAATAATCTTCCTGATTCAAGTCGGTTTTGACTGATATGCTAATTAACAGGGCACTAACCAGTTCCGCGAACTTGATAAAATGAAGTTAAAATGTCTGATTTGAATGTCGATATGCCGCTTAAAAGGGTGCAGAATCTGTCTAAATGACAAATAAAATTTAAAAATTGTGGCAAAATGTTTGGAAGATTGGGTTATTTGTTTTACCTTTGCCAATGTTGATACAATCTTCCCAATCCCGTTGTGTGGATTCACACAGGGAAATTCAAGTAAGTTCTATTATCCGCATAGCGTTTTACTATCGGCTATGAAAGGTGAGAAATATTCTCTTCATCTGATTTAATATTCCCGCCGGAGTGGTCGTGATGACCGCTCCGGTTTCCTCTTTTCAGGAGGGGAAAAGTCGGCCGGATTTTATGTTATAAAACATATTTTCCCTCTTTGTGTTTTTAAGCATGCTTTGAACGATTTAAAGCAAATTGCACATTGATTGGCCAAATGTGCAATGTATTCCCCGAAGCAAGTTGAAAGATTAGGATATTTTAAATTTAAATGTTGGAAAAGTTAATTACATATTCCTAAATTGATAACCAAATATCGAAAATTTGTGTGCAAAATAATTCAATTTTAATCCAAAAAATTCTTTCAACTTTGGCGGAATATCCAAAAATTTTACGAAATTTGCAGAAAATGATTTCCGTTGTGGCAATGACGGCGACAAAATATGGGGTGTTTACCCCCAGTTGTCACCACAAAAGGATGGGGAAATCCACCCGGCGGAAATATGTTGTAGAACATATTTTTAATCTTTCTCACCAACCACGATTATGAGCCAGATAAAAACTTTCGAGGAATTGACATCACATCTGTCGTCGATGAAAGAACGTCCCACCGTTGCAGTAGCCTGTCCTTATGATGAGGAGACCTGCGGAGCGGTGTCAAAGGCTCTCGCCGACGGTTTCATCAAGGCTGTGCTGGTCGGAGAGAAAGAGAAAATCGAGGCCTCCGGTATTGAAAAACGTTTCCCGGAACTTGTTTCCGTTGTTGAAGCAACTGACAGCCATGATGCGGCCGCCAAGGCTGTCGCTGTCGTCAGAAGCGGCCAGGCGCCGATATTGATGAAAGGCCTGGTCAACACCGATGACCTTCTCCGGGCTGTCCTCAACAAGGAAACCGGTATATTGCCTGCTGGCAACCTGCTGACCCATGTGACGGTCAGCGAGATTCCCGGTATGGACCGTCTACTGTTTTACTCCGATGTCGCCGTCATACCCTATCCCACGCTTGAGCAGCGCGAACGGATGATAATGCTTGACCTCGGGCTGATAAGGAAATTCGGCATCAAGCGTCCGAAGGTCGCCCTGATCCATTTCACCGAGAAGGTTAATCCAAAATTCCCCAATTCGGTCGATTATCAGACCATCGTGGGGAAATCCGCCGAGGGAGCATATGGCGATATGGTCGCCGCCGGCCCTATGGATGTCAAGACCGCCGTCGACCTCCATTCCGCCCAGGTAAAGGGTATAAAATCCGAGGTGTGTGGCAACGCCGACCTGCTGATATTCCCCAATATCGAGTCGGGCAATACATTCTACAAGGCGGTGTCCTATTTCGCCAAGGCCAAGATGGCCGGCATGCTTCTTGGCCCGACCGCGCCGGTAGTGCTGCCGTCACGCAGCGATTCCACCGACAGCAAATATTATTCCCTGGCTCTGGCCGCACTCGCTTCAGACCGTTGAGCGAATCAAAAACCATTAACGCGTAAAAACAACAATTGATGAAGATATTAGCCATTAACCCCGGATCAACTTCCACGAAAATAGCTGTTTTCGAGGATGCCACGCCGATTATGACGCATACCATTCGTCATTCCGTGGAGGAACTTTCACGGTTCCGCCGTGAGATAGATCAGCTTGACTATCGTCGCGAACTGGTTGTAAAGGCGCTTGCCGACAATGCCATTCCGTTTGAATTCGACGCTGTAATCGGTCGCGGTGGCCTCACCCATCCGATTCCCGGCGGAGTCTATGAGGTAAATGATGATATGGTGAGGGCTATGTATGAGTCTCCCCGCGACCATGCCTGCAATCTCGGCAGTCTTATCGCTCACGACATCGCTATGGAAATCGACGGGTGCAAGGCTTTCATCGCCGACCCCGGGATTGTCGACGAGATGGATGAAATCGCCCGTGTCACCGGTTCGCCGATTATGCCCCGCATAACTACCTGGCATGCCCTCAACCAGCGTGCCATCGGCCGGAGGTTTGCCCGCGATTATTCCAAGGAGCATCCTGAGGCTCCCAGGAAATACCGCGAGATGAATCTCATCATATGCCATCTCGGAGGTGGCATCTCGATTGGTGCGCATAAGCATGGCAAATGTGTCGATGTCAACAACGCGTTTGACGGTGAAGGCCCGTTCTCTCCCGAGCGTGCAGGCTCGCTACCCTCAGGCTCACTCATCGATTTGTGTTATTCGGGACGTTACACCAAGGAGGAACTAAAGAAACGTATCAGCGGCAAGGCCGGGCTGGCCGCACATCTGGGCACAGTGGCAATCCCTGAAATCGAGCAGCGTATCGCTGACGGCGACGAGCATGCGCGCCTGGTGCTCGACGCTATGATATATTCAATCGCCAAGTCAATAGCCGCCCTCTCTCCGGTGTTTTATGGCGACATCGACGCGATTCTCATCACCGGCGGCATCGCTTATTCCGATTATGTTATTAGCCGTCTGAAAAAGCGTGTCGGATTCCTTGCTCCCGTCCATGTCTATCCCGGCGAGGATGAACTGGAGGCATTGGCTCTCAATGCTCTCGGAGCGTTGAACGGAGACCTGGCCATCCAGACTTTCCATCTCGGTACCGGGATGCGCACAGTATGTCCTCCCAAGGAGGCTCCGGTCTGTGTCCGTTGATTACCGAAATTTCTGACCGCCTTTATATATGTGTATATGTGGCTTGGTTGCCACACTCTATCATAGTCTTTAATCCTAACTTCCCGGCACTGGCCCATAGCTATTGTCGGGAAGTTCCTTATAGCCGTTTGAGTTTTCCCGATGGGGTGGTGGGGAATTTCTCAAGGTGACGGATGCGTTTGGGGATTTCGTAATGGCTGAGATGTTGCCGGCAGATTTCTGTTAGCTCATCATCAGTGGTGGATTCTTCCCACTGCCCCTTTTCAACCACAAGCGTTACCGCTTCCCCCCATTTCGGGTCATTTTCCCCTTTGATATAGAATCGGCAAGGCAATTTCCCTTCAAGCTTTTTCTCCAGTTCTTCGGGGAAGATTTTTATACCCCCTGAGTTTATCACGTTGTCGAAACGTCCGCGCCAGATGAAACTGCCGGGGTTTACCAGACTCGCTATATCGTTGGTTTGCAATTCCCTGAAGCTGTATTCAGGCGCGACAATCCGGAGACACCCCCTTTCGTCGAGGATGAACGACACCACCGGCATTGCCGTGAAATGCTCTGTCCCGAGCGGACGCAGGGCGACGTGGCTGCAGGTCTCCGTCATCCCGTATGTGGCGAAAATACCTGTTCCCTCCGATTTCGCTTCAAGCAGCGTGGTCTCGGTCTCTGTCGGGATGGCGGCTCCTCCGATTATCACATTCCTGACAGCTCCCGGAGTGGATGATAACGATTCCAGCAGTGTCGGGGATTGTGACGGCACTATCGGCAACAGGTCTATCCCCTCCGCGACATAGGAGGCGACTGCGGGAGATTGCAGGAATGAGTTGGAAGGGCGGCAGAACGCCACTTCGCAATCCGCCTCGATAGCTCTGACTATCATCATCTTTCCCGCGATATAGCTTGCTGAAAGGGGGCATAGCAAGCGGGAGGACTGGCAGATGTCAAACCTCCTGTTGGTCGCCCGGGCAGACACGCGCATATCCTCTTTGCGGAGACAGATTTCTTTCGGCTTTCCTGTCGAGCCGGAAGTATGGGCGATTATGAAATCATCTTCCGACTGCCATTGCTGCAGGAACTCCTCCACATCCCGGCGGTAGCCGGGTTCATCTGTCAGATATACGGTGTTGAACATTTGGTGGATTTTTACGGGATTTCGATTTCGGACAACGCAATGAGACTCAGCGATACCATAACCGCTCGCCACGCGTTTCGAGAGGAGAGGGGATGTTGTTGGTGTAAAGGTTTCCCGTCCCGAGTCCCTGAGGAATTTCAGGTTGATATGATGCTGTCCATCTTCCGATAGCTTCCAGACCGATGTTGGATTCAAGTGCCGAGGTCGCCCACCATCCGATTCCTCGCTGACAGGCGAGCGAGATCCATTCGTCAGCCTGACGGAACCCGCCGCAGAGCGATGGTTTCAGTATGATGTAGCGGGGAGCGATTGCCTCAAGCATCTCAATCTTCTCCTCCCGGGTGCTGAACCCGATAAGCTCCTCGTCAAGGGCGATGTCGATAGGGGACAGGCGGCATATCCGATTCATTGCCTCCCATTGGCGCGGCTTGACAGGCTGCTCCAGGGAGTGGATTTCGAATGCGGACAGACGTTCGAGACGTTCGAGGGCGTTCTCCGGGGTGAAGCCCCCGTTTGCGTCAAGACGCAACTCGATGTCTGCCGGGGAAAATTCCTTGCGGATGTCGGCTATCAGTTCAAGCTCATCCTCGAAACGGATTCCTCCGATTTTAAGCTTCACACAAGGGAAGCCGCTGTCAAGCTTCTCGCGTATCCGGCGGCGCATTGTGGATTTGTCTCCCATCCATACCAGCCCGTTTATCCGGATGCCCTCATTGCCTTCAAGCCACGCGGTTTCACGCCCGGTGGTAGGGTAGAGTCCACTCCGAAGCAACGCCGACTCGAATCCTGCACGGATGGAGGAGACCCGGGGCAACGAGCCCATCATCTCCTCCAGCGAGCCGCACTGTGATGCCCGGCGGCAAGCGTTGTCGAGCTGCTGTTCATAATCGGGGGTGTCCTCCCTGCTCAGCCCATGGAACATAGCGGCTTCCCCGACAGCTTCCCCGCCGGGGATTTCCTCCGACTCGATTCTGACAAACCAGGTGTCTTTCTCCATCATCGAGTCGCGCGAGGTTATCGCCCTCTCGCGGAAGCGGAGGGTGTATCTTTGCCACGAAACTTTCATCTGACCGGTTAGCCGGGGAATTTGGGGAACTGGCCGAAGTCGGGGGCACGTTTCTCAAGGAATGCGTTCTTCCCCTCCTGTGCTTCCGGCATGAGATAATAGAGCAGGGTGGCGTCCCCGGCGAATTCCATCAGGCCCGCCTGGCCGTCAAGTTCGGCGTTGAGGGCGCGTTTGATCATGCGGATTGCCATCGGGGAGCGTTGCAGTATGGTCTCACACCATTCGACGGTCTCATCCTCCAGACGTTCGAGGGGAACGACGGCGTTGATCATGCCCATCTCAAGTGCCTCTTGGGCGGTGTACTGTCGGCAGAGATACCAGATTTCACGGGCCTTCTTCTGCCCCACGCAGCGGGCGAGGTATGACGAGCCGAATCCGGCGTCGAAACTGCCCACCTTCGGGCCGGTCTGACCGAAACGGGCGTTCTCGGAGGCGATGGAGAGGTCGCAGACCACATTCAGGACATTGCCGCCACCGATGGCGTAGCCGTTGACCATCGCGATTACCGGCTTGGGAATAGACCGGATGGCCTTGTGAAGCTCCAGCACATTGAGGCGGGGGGTACCGTCGGCATCCACATATCCCCCCAGCCCTTTGTAATGCTGGTCACCTCCGGAACAGAAAGCCTTGTCGCCGATACCGGTGAGGATGATTACTCCGATTTCCGGGGTGGCGCGGCAATAGTTCATCGCGTCGAGCATCTCGAAATTGGTCTGCGGGCGGAAGGCGTTGTAGACCTCCGGACGGTTGATTGTTATTTTTGCGATTCCTCCGAATTGCTCGAAGAGGATATCCTCATATTCTTTTATGGTTTTCCAGTCACGTTTCATTGTGGGATATGTATGCGGTTGTTGTTTAATTTTCTACTTGGGAAATATGCAGGTCGAGCAACGCGGGGCGCCCTGTCTCGGCGATGAACTTCGGGAGGATGACGGCGAGACGGCCGGGGGAGTCGGCATGGAAGTAGGCCAGGCCATATCCCTCGGCGAGCTTCGCGAGAGGGAGCCGGGTCTCGCAGGCGAAATATCGTTCAAGTTCCGGCAATTCCCGGGTGTTGGCTATTTTCCTGAAGATGCCTCCGCCACGGTTGCCTATCACGGCGATTTTTAGGCGGGGGGAGAGGAGGGTGGAGCTTAACGCGGCGATGTCATACTGCATCGACATGTCCCCGGTCAGCAATAGGGTTGTCCCTTTGTAAGGGAGCGACGCTCCGAGGGCTGTGGAGACTGATCCGTCGATGCCGCTCACCCCACGGTTGCAGTCGCGGCGGTGGAAACGATATGCGTCGCCGATCACCGCGTAGCGTGGAGTAAGTCCATTGCTCAGCTGGAGGTTCCAGTCTTTCGGGCAGTCACGGAGAAGCTGGAGTGTGGCCTGCCGTTCGTTCCACACCTCGGCATCCGCCCGGAAACGGACAGCCTCATTCTCGTCGGCACGGAAGGCGGCCTCGTGCCACAAAGATTTGAACTCATCCATTCCAGCCGGTTTGCCGTGATGGAGATATTCCATGGCGTTGGCGAAACGGGGGAAGAACTCCTCTTCGCCGATTTCTATCCTGCGGGTCAGGGAGAAATATGAGTCAATCAGGGATTCGTTCTCACCGATATGCCAGTGCCATTCGATTCCGGTGTGGCGCAGATAATCCTTGAGCCGTTTCGAGAGCAATCCTCCCCCGAAAGTTATCAGCAGGGTGGGGCGGGATGCGGGGCGGCTGAGCAGTTTGGAGTCAATGAACAGGTCGGGACGCGACAATACCCCCTCGGCGTTGACGTTGGCCAGCGCGTCGGCCACCACCGTCACCTGCGGCAAGCGGGAGAGTTTTCCCAACGCGCGGTTCATCCCTGAGGATGGGGGGCAGAAGCCGCCGACAATCAGAACCTCCCTCTCCGTGGCCTCGGCGGCGAGGATGCGTGCGTCATCGACATCCAGTTTGCGGGATGGCTGCAGGAGGTCGATTTTACGGAATGAGGATTGGGGAATGTCACCTCTGTCGGATGTCAACGGCTCATCGAATGAAACATTGATATGCACCGGTCCGCGCCTTCCGGTCAGTGCGGTCTGCAGGGCCTCGTTGAGTATGCGGTTGGCCAGCCAGCGGTCTTTGTCACCGGCTATCTCCCCTCTGAGGGTGTATGACCCCTTTACGATGTTGCCTAAGATTCCGGGTTGTCGGATGGTCTGACTGTCATCCTGACCGATCCATTCGGCAGGACGGTCGGCGGAGATGACAATCAGAGGCACTTTCCTGTAATATGCCTCCGCCACCGCCGGAGCATAGTTGAGCAACGCGGTCCCCGATGTGCAGGCAATCACCGCCGGGCGACGCGAAACCAATGCGTGTCCCAAAGCTATGAAAGCCGCCGAACGCTCGTCGATAACCGGCCTGACTGTCAGGGCGGCCTGGCGGGCGAATGCGATGATGAGGGGGGCGTTGCGCGACCCCGGCGAGGTGAATATGTCGGTAGCCCCGTAGGCCGCCAGTGCGGCGGCGAGACTATGGGCCGTTTCTTTCAAGCAGTTGACCATTTCAATACAAAATTAGAAAAAATGGAGGAAAAATTTTGTATCTTTGCGGAGAAAATTTTGACAATATGACAAAGTCAGTTAATCCAGCCGCCGGAGTCTCGACCCCCGATTTCCCAAAGACCGAACGCCAGTTTGACAAAGCGATAGGGGAATGCCGCCAGGTGTTCGCGTCGAAACTCCGCGACTATGGCGCGTCCTGGCGTCTGATGCGCCCGACAGCCGTGACAGACCAGATACTCATAAAGGCCGACCGCATCCGTTCCCTTGAGACGAAAGGGGAGAGCAAGGTGGACGAGCCGGTTGACGATGCTTTCAGGGCGATAGTCAATTATGGCATCATCGGGCTTATCCAACTGTGCCTGGGGTATGCCGACCGCAAGGACATCTCTCCCGAGGAGGCTCTGGAGATGTATGACCGCGAGATGGGGGCCACCCGCGAAGTGATGCTGGCCAAGAACCACGATTACAATGAGGCTTGGCGCAAGATGCGCGTCAGCTCCTACACCGACCTCATATTGATGAAACTCATGCGCACCAAGGAAATCGAGGACAACCTGGGGCATACCGAGGTGTCTGAGGGCATCGACGCTAACTATCAGGATATGATAAACTATGCCCTATTCGGACTGATAAAGCTCGGTGAAGAGGCGCAGGCTGAAGCCTGATTGGTTTTATGGCTGATATGTCAGAAAACAATATCCATACCTCCGGGCTGCAGTCTGTGCGCTCAGGCTGGGTGGCCCGCGTGACCCGTAGCCGGTGGTTCGCCACTGTGGTCTGGACTCTCAGGGTGCTGGTTGGCTCCCTGTTCGTTATGTCCGGACTGGTGAAGGGTATAGACCTTTGGGGATTCATCTTCAAGATTGAGGATTACCTTGCCGTCTGGGGATTCACCGAACCCCGGTCGCTCGTGCTGATGGGGGCGTTGCTCATCTCCGGATATGAATTCGTGTTCGGTTTCATGCTGGCCACTGGCTGTTACAAGCGTGTGGCCGTGTGGGCGTTGACGGCGATGATGGCGGTGATGTTGCCGCTTACGGCCTATATCGCCATCGCCAATCCTGTGAGCGATTGCGGTTGTTTCGGCGATTTCTGGATTATCTCCAACACCTGGACTTTCATCAAAAACATATTGATAGCCGCCGCGTTGATATTCCTGCTGATTTTCAACCGCAGGTTGAGGGTCGGTATGTTCCAGCCTGCCATCCAGTGGATTGTCGGCGCGTGGATTTCGCTCTATTTCATTATCGTGGCCCTTTATGGTTACAATGTGCAGCCTATGGCCGATTTCCGGCCCTATCCTGTCGGCGCTTATCTGGTGGAGAACAATGATGACGAAGACTCTGCCGGGGATGTGGAAGCGGAGGAGGCTGATGAAGATGTGTCGGAGGATGATATGACATTCATTTATGAGCGAGACGGCGAACAGCGAGAGTTCACTATCGACGACCTTCCGGATTCCACCTGGACCTTTGTGGAGCGTGTCGAGTCTGACATGCAAGGAGCGGATGGAGGGAAAGCCGAAGGGGCTGACTTTGTGGTTTATGATGCCGACGGTGAGGATGTCACATATGAAGCCATCACCGGGGCAGGCACGGAGCTGTTGCTTGTGATTCCCGAACCGAGACGTATCGACATTTCCTATACATATTTCCTTAATGAACTGAAACAGTGGGCCGATACATCCGATGTGAGGATGACCTGCCTGATTGCCTCCGACAGACGTGGAATCGCTTATTGGAAGGATGTCTCGATGGCAGCATATGATGTCTTTTCGGCGGAGGACACGAAGCTGAAAGAGTTGTCGCGTGGCACGATGTCGCTTGTGGAGCTTAAAGATGGACGGGTGGTGGCGAAATACACCCTCAGCTCGATAGACGGCGACATCCTCGACGAAGGCCCTTCGGGAAAAGACCTCCTGAGCCGTATGGCTCCTGCGCCGAAAGCCTGGTTCAAGGCCTTGACCGGATTCTTCGGGGTGGCGCTCCTGCTGCTTTACCTCTTCCAGAGCCTGGTGTTGGCTGTTTCTGCAAGAATTAGGGGATTTTATCAAAAAAAAGCCGTAAATTTGCAGGCGAAATCAAAGGACGCTGCCGCCGGCCCTGACCGTGAAGCGGAGTCCTGACAAACTCAACCATAACAAACTCCAAAATAATATGAGAAAGAATATCGTAGCAGGTAACTGGAAGATGAACACCACCCTCGCCGAAGGTGTAGGGCTGGCCAAGGATGTAAACGAGGCTCTCAAGGGCATCGACGCGAAGTGTGACGTTATTATCTGCGTCCCCTTCACCCATCTGGCCCCTGTTGCCGGCGTTATCGATTCCAAGCTTGGTCTTGGTGCTGAGAACTGCGCCGACCATGTGAAGGGTGCCTATACCGGCGAGGTTTCCGCTCCTATGGTGGCTTCAACCGGTGCCAAGTATGTCATCCTCGGCCACTCCGAGCGTCGCCAGTATTACGGCGAGACTTCCGAAATCCTCAAGACCAAGGTCAACCTCGCCCTGGCTGAGAACCTTACCCCCATCTTCTGCATCGGTGAAGTTCTGGAGGAACGTGAGAACGGTACCTTCCTGGATGTTGTGACCAAGCAGATCGAGGAGGCTCTCTTCGACCTCTCCGCCGAGGACTTCGGCAAGCTCATCCTCGCTTACGAACCTGTATGGGCCATCGGTACCGGCAAGACCGCTACCGCCGAGCAGGCTGAGGAGATGCACGCACATATCCGTTCGGTCATCGCCGGCAAGTACGGCCAGGAAGTAGCTGACAACTGCTCCATCCTCTACGGCGGTTCCTGCAAGCCCTCCAACGCCAAGGAACTCTTCGAGAAGCCCGATGTTGACGGTGGTCTCATCGGTGGCGCCGCTCTCGACTGCGCTTCCTTCATGGGCATCGTTACCGCTTTCTAAAAAACGCTTTGTTTCACGGTATGAGGGAGAGGATGCCCCGCGCGTCCTTTCCCGTCATACCTTTTTTCATTTCAAGAGTCCATACCCGACCTATGAACCTTCTTTCACGACTTTCATCCCTCCTGCTGGTGTTTGCCGTCGCCGCCTCCTCCGCGATGGCCGACATTGTGGAGAATCTCAACCGCCCCTCTTCGACCGTGACTGTCGAGCAGCCACAGGCTCTTGCCGAACGCTTGCGCATGGCTGACACCCCTGACGGCGAGGAGGTCACTGAGGAGGAGACCTCAGAGGAGGAGAAAGAGGCTCCGGTGATCCACCGTTCCAAAGGCAAAATTGTGGGCTTCCGTGTGCAGGTTTATGCCGACAACAACCAGCGTGTGGCCAAAGGTGAGGCCCGTCAGCGCGAAAGGGCCATCGGCCGCCGTTTCCCGGCTATGATGACCTATGTGGCGTATGCGTCACCTTACTGGCGGCTGCGTGTGGGGGATTTCCGCACCCAGGCCGAGGCTGAGAAAGCGGCCAACGACATCCGGCGTGCTTTCCCGTCCTACGCCAAGGAGGTCAGGGTTGTCAGAGACCGTATCAATGCCCGCTGATCCCCCGGACATATACCATTAGATTTTGCTCTAATTGATTGAAAGTGACCGATATCAATTCATATCAGGATGACGATTTTCCCGAAGGTGCTACCCTGGCCGACAGGGAGGCGATTTCGGAGATAGCCTCGCATTATGAGGCGATACTGAGACTTATCGGCGATGACCCGTCGCGTGAGGGTTTGTTGAAGACCCCCTTGAGGGCGGCTCGTGCCATATGGTATGCAACATCGGGCAACCGTTCGGGAGATGCCGCCGACCTGATGCGCAAGGCGCTCTTTTCCCATGAGGGTTCGCGGATGGTCGTTGTCCGCGACATAGAGTTCTACTCCCTTTGCGAGCATCATATCCTGCCGTTTTTCGGCACAGTCTCCGTTGGCTACATACCTGACGGAAGGATTGTCGGGCTGAGCAAGCTGGCCCGTGTGGTCAACGCGGTGGCCCGCAAGCTCCAGGTGCAGGAGAGGCTGACGGCTGAGATATGCAAGGCTGTCGAGGATGCCCTCCATCCCCTGGGAGTCATAGCCTCGTGTCGCGCCTCCCATCTCTGTATGCAGATGCGTGGTGTCGAGAAGCAGCTCGCCTCCACCGTCACCACCCATTACACCGGTCTGTTCGAGACCGACCCCGCGTTGCGCGAGGAATTTTACCGTATGACGGCCAATCAATGATTCTCAATTCTTAATTTACCTGCGTTGTAGGCGCTGTCCCAAAACACTGACTTATGAACGAATTGCTTATAACTTGCGCGGTGAGCGACTGGTTTTCCGCCCAGTTTCTCCTCGATTTCTTTTATCATAACGCCAGCTACCTTTTTGTGTTTCTTTTCATGGTGATTGAGAGTTCGTTTCTCCCGTTCCCATCCGAGGTGGTCGTGCCGCCGGCCGCATATATCGCCGTCACGCGTGGCGACCTCAATATAGCCCTTGTCATCCTTGTGGCGACCGCCGGGGCGGTGGTCGGTGCGCTGATCAACTATTTCCTCGCTGTGTGGCTGGGTCGCCCTATTGTCTACG